>DASUGD010000394.1:0-11402 GCA_036274195.1 Gemmatimonadaceae bacterium
GTGCACGCCGCGTTCGTGCGAAGCCCGCACGCACACGCGGGCATCCGATCCATCGATCTCGACGCCGCTCGTGGCCATCCCGGCGTCGTCGGCGTGTACACGGGAACCGACCTCGTCGAAGCAGGCGTCAACGGTATCCCCGTCGGCTGGCTGCTGCCGGATCTCAAGCCGAGCAACCACCACGCGATCGCCGTGGACAAGGTGCACTACGTCGGCGAAGCCGTCGCGGTGGTCGTCGCCGACTCCCCGTACGCGGCGCGCGATGCGGCCGAGCTGGTGGTCGTGGAATACGACCCGCTCCCCGCGGTGGCGGACGTCGAGCAGGCGCTGGCGCCGGATGCGCCCATCGTGCGGACGAAAGGCACGGACAACGTGTCCTTCCGGTGGCAGATCGGCGACGCCGGCGCAACGGACACCGCGTTGGCGAGCGCGGCGAAGGTCGTTAGGCAGCGGCTCGTCAACCAGCGACTCATCCCCGTCGCCATGGAGCCGCGCGCGTGTCTCGCCACCTACGTGCGCGCGAGCGACGAGCTCACGCTGTGGGTGACCTCGCAGAACCCGCACGTGCACCGGCTCATCATGGGCGCGTTCGTGCTCGGACTTCCCGAGCACAAGTTCCGCGTCATCTCGCCGGACGTCGGCGGCGGCTTCGGCTCGAAGATTTTCGTCTATACCGAGGAAGTCGTCGTCGCGTGGCTGGCGCGAACACTCGAGCGCCCGGTGAAGTGGACCGCGGAGCGCCGCGAGAGCTTCATGACCGACTCGCACGGGCGGGACCATGTGACCGACGTCGAGATGGCGTTCGATGCAAACGGGCGGATCGTGGGCCTGCGCGTGAAAACCCTCGCCAACCTTGGTGCGCACCTCACGCTGTTCGCGCCGGCGATCCCGACCTACCTGTACGGCACACTCCTCTCCGGACAGTACCGCATCCCGGCGATTCACGCTGACGTGACGGGCGTCTTCACGCACACGACGCCGGTAGATGCGTACCGAGGTGCGGGGCGGCCGGAAGCCTGCTATCTGCTCGAGCGCATGATCGACCTGGGTGCCGGCGAGCTGGGGATCGATCCGGCCGAGGTTCGCCGGCGCAACTTCATTCCGGCGGACCAGTTCCCGTACCAGACGCCCGTCGCGCTCCAGTACGACAGCGGGAACTACGAGCCGGCGCTCGATCGCGCGCTGGACATGGTGGACTACCCGAACCTGCGCGCCGAGCAGGAGAAGCTGCGCAAGCAGGGCCGGTACATCGGGGTCGGGCTGTCGAGCTACATCGAGGCGTGCGGCCTCGCGCCATCGCAGGTCGTCGGCCAGCTCGGCTCTCAGGCTGGCCTGTACGAGAGCGCGACCGTACGCGTCCATCCGACGGGAAAGGTCACCGTCCAGACCGGGTCGCATCAGCAGGGCCAGGGACACGAGACGACCTTCGCGCAGATCGTCGCCGACAAGCTCGGCATCGACATCGATGATGTCGAAGTCGTGCACGGTGACACGGGCCGCGTGCAGTTCGGCATGGGGACGTACGGCAGCCGCAGCGGCGCCGTCGGCGGGACCGCGATCGTACACAGCCTCGACAAGATCGTCGAGAAGAGCAAGCGCCTCGCCGCACACATGCTGGAGGCCGCACCGGAGGACATCGAGCTGACGAACGGTCGGTTCCACGTCCGAGGCTCTCCCGATCGATCGAAGGGACTCTCGGACGTCAGCCTGGCCGCGTATCTGGCGCACAGCATGCCCGCCGGGATGGAGCCGGGGCTCGAGGCAACCAGCTTTTTCGACCCGCCCAACTTCACCTACCCGTTCGGCACGCACGTCGCCGTGGTCGAGGTGGACGCGGACACCGGGGCGGTCTCGCTGCTGCGCTACATCGCGGTCGATGATGTCGGCAACGTGATCAACCCGATGATCGTGGATGGCCAGCTGCACGGCGGCATTGCGCAGGGCGTTGCCCAGGCGCTCTGGGAGGGCGCGGAGTACGACGACAGCGGGCAGCTCATCACCGGCTCGCTCATGAATTATGGGCTGCCGAAGGCACACCAGCTGCCGTTCTTCGAGCTAGATCGCACCGTGACGCCGTCTCCGGTCAACCCGTTAGGCATCAAGGGGGTCGGCGAGGCGGGAGCGATCGCATCGCCGCCCGCCGTGGTCAACGCAGTCATGGATGCGCTGAAGCCGTTCGGCGTCAGGCACCTCGACATGCCGTTGACGGCCCCGAAGGTCTGGCAGGCGATCCAGTCCGCGCGCACCGCGCCACGAGCCACCGGGAGATAAGCGAGCATGTACCCCGCACCCTTCGAGTACCACCGCGCCGGGAATGTCGACGAGGCGCTCGCCCTCCTGGCACAGTACGGCGACGCGGGCAAGGTCATTGCCGGAGGGCACAGCCTCCTCCCCGTGATGAAGCTGCGCTTCGCCCAGCCGTCGCACCTCATCGACATTCGCCGAGTCGCGGAGCTGGCCGGAATCCGTGAGGAAGGTGGCGTGCTTCGCATCGGCGCCACGACCCCACACGCGGCCGTTGCCGCTTCCGCGCTGATTCACGACAAGGCACCCATTCTCGCAGAAGCGGCGGGTCGCATCGGCGATGCGCAGGTCCGGAACATGGGGACCATTGGCGGAAGTCTCGCCCACGCCGATCCCGCGGCAGACCTTCCGGCAGTGACTCTCGCGCTGGGCGCGGAGCTTCGCGTAGTGGGTCGCCGTGGAGAGCGGACCATCCCTGTCGATCAGTTCTTCACGGGGATGTTCTCGTCGGCGCTTGCGCCGGATGAGCTGCTCGTCGAGGTGCGCGTTCCCGTCGCCCCAGCGCGGACCGGCGGTGCGTACGAGAAGTACGCCGATCCCGCATCGGGCTACGCGATCGTTGGCGTCGCGGCGGTCGTGACGCTTGGCGCCAACGGTTCGGTCGAGCGTGCGCGCGTCGCCCTCACGGGTCTCACGCCGAGTGCAACGCGACTCGCAGGCGTCGAGCAGGCGCTGACGGGAAAAATGCCGGCGAGCAACGAGATCGATGCAGCCGCGCAGCGGGCCGTCGAGGGGCTCGAGCTGCGGGACCTGATGGGTGGTGGTGCCGCCTACAAGAACAACCTCGCCGTCGTCTATGCGCGGCGCGCCATTACCCGCGCCGTGGAGCGCGCCCGCTCGACTGCATAGCGACGGGTTCTGGGAGGGGAAACCGACCGGACGTGAGGCTCGTAGGCGAGGGGTACCTGCACCTACGAGCCTCATGTCATCGCTCTCATCCGTCTTGAGACCGGCCTGGAGATCCCTCCGCCGGAGTCCCGCGTTCACCGTCACCGCGTCGCTGACGCTCATCATCGGGATCGGCGCCGCCGTTGCGATCTTCGCGCTGGTGAACGGTGTTCTGCTGCGTCCACTGCCATACGGGGACCCGGACCGACTCGTCGTCCCGTACCACAACATGTCGGTGGTCGGGCTGGGCAAGGGGAACCAGACCCAGGGCACGTACTTCACCTACAAGAAGCTCGCGCGGTCCCTCGAGGCCATCGGGGTCTACCAGTCGAGTGCCGTGAACGTGTCGGACCCACGCGGCGGGGGCGAGCCGCAGCGCATGAGCTCCGCGTTCATCACGCAGAGCGTGATCCCGCTGCTTCAGGTGCCGCCACTCATCGGTCGCAACTTCACCGAGGCCGAGGACGCGCCGAAAGGGCCTAACGTGGCGATCATCAGCGAAGGGCTCTGGCGCTCGCGCTTCGGCGCGGACCGTGGCGTTCTCGGGCGCACGATCGACCTCAACGGGCGAACCTATGAGATTGTCGGCGTCATGCCGACCCGGTTCCGCTTCCCGTCGCCCGAGACGCAGATCTGGATACCGACCCGCCTCGACCCTAACGATCCGTCGCCCGGCGGGTTCAACTATGATGGCATTGCGCGACTTCGCAAAGGCATCACGATCGCCGCCGCCAATCGTGACCTAGTCTCCGTGCTGCCGAAGATCGTGGAGCTATCCCCGAATCTCGCGCCCGGCGTCTCCACGCAGATGCTGCTCGATCAGGCGAGGCCGATTCCGTTCGTCGCGCCGCTCAAGGAAGACGTGACCGGCGGCATCGCGAAGACGTTGTGGATCGTGGCCGCGGCCGCCGGGGTGGTGCTGCTGGTCGCGTGCGCGAACGTGACGAACCTCATTCTCGTGCGGGCCGACGGCCGTCAGCGCGAGCTCGCCGTGCGCGAAGCGTTGGGCGCAGGGCGCGGTCGCGTCACAGCGTACTTCCTCGGGGAATCGCTGGTGGTCACGGTGGTGTCGGCGGCGGCGGGGCTGGCACTGGCGGCGGTCGCGATACGCGTGCTCGTGAGCATGGGGCCGACGAGCATTCCGAGGCTGGCGGAGGTCCACATCGATCTCGCGACGGTCGCGTTCGCGATCGTGGTGTCGGCGCTGGTCGCGGTGGCCTGCAGCATCGTGCCGGTGCTGCGCATCGGCCGTGTCCATCTCTCCAGCGCGCTGCGCGAGGGTGGTCGAGGCGGCACGGCAGGCCGAGCGCGTCAACGCGTTCGCAGTGCGCTCGTCGCAAGCCAGATCGCGCTGGCGCTCGTCGCGCTGGCGAGCTCCGGGCTGCTGCTCAGAACGTTCCAGCGGCTCAACGCCGTTCGCCCTGGTTTCGAGCCCGAGGGCCTGGCGACGTTCTGGGTGGCACTGCCGTACGCACGCTACACGAGCGACACGAGCGCCGTGCGCTTCTACTCCCAGCTGCTCGACCGCGTGCGCGCGCTTCCCGGCGTGAAGGACGTCGCCGTCACGTCGAGGCTCCCGTTCGAGCAGAACGGCGGCTGGAGCAAGGACCCGCTCTACCCCGAGGACGACCTGGCGACGTACGCGAACAAGATCCCGCCGCTCAACTTCTACACGACGACGGATGGCGGCTACTTCCGCGCGATGGGCATCCCGCTGATCGCCGGCAAGACGTTCGATCGGATCGAGCTGCAGCGCGGCGACGAGGCGATCATCAGCCGAGCCACCGCGATCCAGTTCTGGAAGGATTCGACGGGACAACGCGTGCTCGGCAAGCGGTTCCGCGAGCTGCCGGGCACTCCGTGGCTCACGGTCGTGGGTGTCGTGGGAGATACGCGCGACTCGTCGCTCGCCAGTCCGCCGTCGCTAGTGGTGTACAGGCCACAAAGCATCTCCAACGGCACGCACTCGACGCAGTGGACGATGGCACTCGTGGTCCGTACTGCGAGCGAGCCAGCGGCCATCACGTCCGCGGTTCAGCGCGCGGTTCGTGACCTGGATCCGACGCTCCCACTGTTCGACATCCGATCGATGTCGGAGGTCACGGCCGCGTCGATGGCGCAGCTCTCGTTTACGATCATCGTGCTCGGCGCCGCCGCGCTGGTAACGCTGATCCTCGGCGCGGTGGGATTGTATGGTGTGATGGCGTACGTGGTGTCGCTCCGCACGAGGGAGCTCGCGGTTCGCATTGCGCTTGGTGCGACGCCGTCGGCCGTCATCCGCATGCTGACGACGCAGGGCGTGATCGTCACGGGATTCGGCGTCGCCGGCGGGCTCGTGCTGTTCGTGATCATGGCGCGCGCCCTCAAGTCACTGCTGTTCGGCGTGACATCCATGGACCCGGTCACGCTGCTCGGTGCGTCCCTACTGCTAGTGGGCATCGCGGCCTTCGCGAGCTGGTTGCCAGCGCGCCGGACTGCGCGGGTGGATCCGGCGGACGTGCTGCGGGCGGAGTAGAGGCGGATTGCGCGCGGATGATGCATCATTGAGTGAGACTCACTCAATGGACATCCCATGACGCGTGTCAGCCTGATCCCGCGCACCACGCTCGCCGTCGCGTTCGGCCTTGTGACTTCGGTTGCCGCCAGAGCGCAAGAAGCCCCACCGCCACCTCTCCTGGGGCGGTGGGACCTGGTCGTCTCTGATTCCGGAGGTACGTACCCGTCCTGGCTGGAAGTAACGCGGTCGGGGTACAACGCACTCGTGGGCCGCTTCGTGGGCCAGTTCGGGAGCGCACGCCCGATCGGCAACGTGGCCTACGACAACGGCGCATTCAGCTTCGCGATCCCGCCGCAGTGGGAGCAGGGCAAGGCCGACCTGCGGCTCGAGGGGAAGATCGAAGGCGAGAAGCTCAGCGGCACGATCGTGAATCCGGCGGGCGATCGCCACACGTTCACGGGAACACGGGCGCCGGCCCTGCATCGCGCGACCGCTCCTGCGTGGGGCACGCCGATCATGCTGTTCAACGGCAAGGACCTCACGGGGTGGACGACGCAGGGCGGCCAAAAGAGCAATTGGAAGGTGGTCGGCGGCGTGCTCACGAGCCCGGCGCCCGGTGCGAACCTGATGACCACGCAGAAGTTCAACGACTTCAAGCTGCACATCGAGTTCCGCTACCCGGAGGAAGGGAACAGCGGCGTGTACCTGCGCGGCCGACACGAGGTGCAGGTCGAGGACAGCCCGGCCGGCGACTTCCCGCTCTCGGTGCACATGGGCGGCGTCTACGGCTTCCTGTGGCCTAACGAGAACGCGGCGACGGGACCGGGCAAGTGGCAGACGTACGACATCACGCTCATCGGCCGCCGCGTGACGGTGGTGCTGAATGGCAAGACTGTGATCGCCGATCAGATCATTCCCGGCATCACGGGCGGCGCGCTGGACAGCGACGAGGGCGCGCCGGGCCCGATCCTCCTGCAGGGCGACCACAAGGCGATCGAGTATCGCAACATTCGACTCACACCGGCCAAGTAACTGTTTCGCGAGCAAGCCTCCAGATAGAGGCCTAAACGGATCAAACGGAAACAGCGGATCGGGCTGATCGCCTCCTCTCCGCCTTGGGGCTATCTCGCCAGCGCCTTGGAAGAAAGAAAAACGGCCTCCGGATGTGAAATCCCGGGGCCGTTTCTTTCAAAACGCTCGTTGCCGAATCTACGCCGAACAACTGAAAGCGATCCGAAAGATCCGCTGTTTCCGCCCCGATCCGTTCGGGCCTCCGTCTGGATGCCGGGTTTCAGACGAACCGCCTAACGAAAGCCAGCGCCGTCGTCGCGACCTCCTTCCAGCCACTGTCGATCGTCAGGGCATGGCCGCGATTCGGGATCTCGACGATCTCGGTGATGCCAGGGTTCTTCTGCTGCTGGTGGAATGATGCGTTCGCGATCGCCCATGGCACGGTGTGGTCCTTCTCGCCGGAGATGACGAGCAGCGGGCCGCGGTCCGGATTCTCGGTGTCGACCTTGACCTCGGTCCATGGGTTGAGATTCGCCACCGCCGCCTGGAATAGCGGCGCGCCCGGAGCAGGAACCGCGTACGTCTCGTAAAGCTCTTTCGCCTCCTCCTCGCTGACCGCGTTGGCGAACGCATAACGGAACTGGTCGTACGTGAGCGGCACGGCGCGATGACGGTTGGCCGGGTTGCCGAGGATGGGGAACGCCGATCGGAGCGCGGATATCGGAAGCGGAAGCACGCCGCGGAATGGGGCGGGATCGACCGCGACGGTCGCGGCCGAGCAGCCACGCCCGGCGAGAATCTGCGCGAGCAGGCCACCGAACGAGTGCCCGATGATCGCGGGCTTCTTCTTCAGTCCGCGGATGATCTGCTCGATGTAGTCGGCGACCTGTCCGACTGTCTTTCCTGCGAGCACCTCCGGATGGGCGTTCGCCTCCGACACGGTGGCGGGATCATCGGGCCAACCCGGTGTGAGCGCCGTGTACCCGGCGTCTTCAAACAGCGCTGCCCATCGGTCCCAGCTGCTCGGCAACAACCACAGCCCGTGGACGAACACGACGGGCTGAAGTCCGGTGGCATTTGCGCGGTCGACCTGCTGTGCTTCGTGATTCGTGACGGAGATGGAGGCCGAGGATACGGGTGTGGCCGAGACGTTGGTCATTGATAGTTCTCTGTGCGACAGGTGGGGCTGAGCAGCGACTCACGGAACGGCTCACATGACTCGGTTCGGTGAGCGACCGCAAGTGCATTTCGTCGCATTCCTTGTCATGATTTTCGATCCGAGCTCGACGGCTAAGGCCGGGACGGTGCCGTGAACTGCAGGACCTAACGCGGATTTCGAACATCGATTCCGCCGATGCTCGCAGATTGGCCTCGTGCGCGGCGACGGCTCCGACGGCACGGCCGGCCCCCCATCGGTTTCTTGTTCAACGACCTCGGGAAGCCCCCTGCGTCCCGAGGTGTTGCATTCTCAATCCTGGCTCGTGGCGAGCGGAGACCGAGTGCCGCGGAGCGACCCGAAGCATCCGAGCCATGCGCGCGTGGTGCCGCAGCGAGCCCCGACTGTTGGACGACCCGGGAAGCGCACAGCACGCCTCCCGAGGTAGTTCACCAAAAAAACGTGAGAGACTGGAATTGCCGTCGGAGGCGTCACTGGGCACGGGAGCATATCTGCGAACATCCGCGCAATCGATGTTCGAAATGCGCGTCAGGTCTCGCCGCTTATCGACTGGTCGTGATGTGTGTCAGGCGTTAGGCCGCCACCCTCGGGCGCGGAGCGTACCTCAGGCCTCTCGGTCCCACGTACACCGACTGCGGGCGAATCAGGCGGCCATCGCGAAGCTGCTCGAGACAATGCGCCGACCAGCCGAGCACTCGGCCCACGGCGAACGTTGGCGTGAAGAGCTCCGTCGGCAGCCCGATACCGTGCAGCAGGAGCGCCGTATAGAACTCGACGTTCGTGTCTAGCCGCCGATCGGGTTTCCGCTCGCGCAGCAGCCGCAGCGCCGTTGCCTCGACGTGACGGGCGAGGTCGTACACCGAGCGATCGGCGTCGCCCCCATGCAAGCGCTCGGCCGCTGCCGCGAGGACGTCGGCGCGTGGGTCGCGAACGCGGTACACACGATGGCCGAAGCCCATGAGGCGCTCGCCGCGGTCGAGCAGGGCGCGAATGTACGGCTCGGCGCGTTCGGGTGAGCCGATCTCGAACACCATGTCGAGCGCGGGACCCGGCGCTCCGCCGTGCAGCGGACCCTTGAGCGCACCGACCGCGCCGGTGATGGCGGAGATGACGTCCGACCGGGTCGACACGATGACGCGAGCAGCGAACGTCGATGCGTTGAGCCCGTGATCGCACACCGTGTTGAGGTACGTCTCGACGGCCCGCGTGCGGTCGGCCGCCGGCTCGGCGCCCGAGAGCTGGTGCAGGTAGTGCGCCGCGTGACCGAGATCGGTGCGTACGTCGGCGGGGCGCTCGCCATGCAACAGCCGCCAATACGCGCCGACGATCGTCGGGAACGCGGCGATCGCCGTCATCGCGTCCTCGAGCGGATCTTCGCGGCGGCCGAGGCTGAGCACCGGTGTGGCCATGCGAAGTGCGTCCATCGGCGCCGCGCGTTCTGCCGCTGCACCTCGCAGCACGTCGATCGCCACGCGCGGGATCTCGCGTCGCGCGGCCAGCTCTCGGCCGAAGCGCGCACACTCGCCTGGCTCCGGGAGCCTCGAGTTCAGCAGCAGGTAGGCGACCTCCTCGAAGGTCGCGGCGGGCGCGAGGTCGTCGACGGCGTAGCCCGCGATGGTCAGTCGGCCGGCCTCGCCGTCGACCTCGCTGAGCCGCGTCGAGGCGGCAACGATGTGGTCCAGTCCTTCGCTCATGGCGCGAATGCTGCCCGGATGCCATATAGTTGTCAATCTTGATTCATCAATCAACATATCGGGTATGCCCGCCCACTTTCTCACCGCCACGCAGGCCGCCGGCGCACTCGGCGTCACGCGCGCGACGCTGTACGCCTACACCAGTCGCGGCCAGCTCCGCTCCGAGCCCGTCCCCGGCCACCCGCGGGAGCGGCGCTACTACCGCGAGGACGTGGAGCGGCTGAAAGCGCGCAAGGCCGCGCGGCGCGACCCCGCGACGGCAGCCGCGCACGGACTCCACTGGGGCGAGCCCGTCCTCGAGTCGGGGATCACGCTCATCCACGGCGACACCTTCTACTACCGCGGCCACGACGCCGTGCGGCTGGCCGAGTCGGCGAGCGTGGAGGACGTGGCCGCGCTGCTGTGGGGCGCGAGCGAGACCGAACGGGGGCGCGTGTTCGACCAGCCAGCCATCCTCGACGCGCGACGCCTAACGCGACTCGCCCCCCTGTTGCCGGACGCGCGTACCCTGCTGCAGGCGGCGCTGCCGATCGCCGGCACGGCGGATGTCGCGTCCCTCGACCTCCGCCCCGCCGCCGTCCGGGCGACGGGCGCGCGCATCGTGCGCCTCGCGACGTCGGTCGTGGCCGGGCACAGCGCCACCGGCCCGATCCATCGCGTGCTGCAGCAGGCCTGGGCGCCGAAACGGAGCGGCGTCGCCGACGTGATCCGCGCCGCGCTCGTGCTCTGCGCCGACCACGAGCTCAACATCTCGGCGTTCGCCGCCCGGTGCGCTGCCTCCGCCGGCGCGTCGCCCTACGACGTCGTCTCGGCCGCGCTGGCCACCCTCAAGGGCCACAAGCACGGCGGCGCGGCGGAGCGGGCGCTGTCGCTCGTTAGGCAGGCCGGCTCGGCGCGCGAGGCGCGCTCGGCGATCGCGGAACGCCTGCGCCACGGCGAGCGTGTGCCGGGCTTCGGCCATCCACTGTACCCCAACGGCGACCCCCGCGCGGCCGTATTGATCCGACTCGCCGAAGCGAGCGGAAACGACGCCGCGTGGCGCCCGTTCCGCCATCTCGCGAAAGCCGCCACGGCGCTGCTCAACGACGCGCCGAACCTCGACTTCGGTCTCGCGGCGATCACCCGGGCCTACCGGCTTCCGGAGGACGCGCCGTTCCTGCTCTTCGCCGTTGGCCGAACGATCGGATGGATCGCGCACGCCATGGAGGAGTACGCGTCCGGCCATCTGATCCGACCCCGGGCCCGGTATATCGGGCCAATGCCGATCAGCTGACGGAGAGCAAAGGGGTCGGAGTCAGAGTCGCTTGAATGCAAGGATCTCTGCTGCACGGAGATCTCGAAATTCGAACGACTCTCACCCCTCGATCCTGTCGAGCAGGCTACTTCTTTGGCGGATACTTCTCGAGCATCCTCGCCACCGCCTTGTTCAGGTTCTTGTCCCGCTTATCGGGGCTCGCGTTCTGATCGAGATCCTTCGACGCCACGCCACGCCAGACGACCGACTTCGTCTCGGGATCGGCCATCGCAACCACCAGCGTGCCCGTCACCACCTCCTCCGTCCGTGCCGAACCGGTTCGGTTCCCGCGATAGAGCGGGCCACCCCAGCCCGACGACGAGCCGTTGATCTCGAGGTTCCGAGCGAGGCCAACCCCGTACGCCACGAGGACGTCGGCCAGGCCACCTTCCTGCACAGTCAAAGCGTCCGAACCGAGCCCCTCTGCCGGGCCGACGGCGATTCCTCGCCTCCGCGCCTGCGGCGCTCCGCTCGGAATGACAGCTCTCTCTGCGCCCTTTCGCCGTCGCCAGTCGCCGGTCACCCCTCGTGACCGGG
>DASUGD010000395.1:0-22365 GCA_036274195.1 Gemmatimonadaceae bacterium
TCGACCTCGCCCGAGCGCGACACCACGTACTTCTTGATGCGCTTGAACAGCTTGGCGATGCGGCCGGCAGAGGCGGTCTCGTCGTAGTAGGGCCAATATGCCGCGAAGATCTCATACGTCTTTCGCCCGAGGAGGAGATCGCAGTTCTCCGTCAGGACGCGGTCGATCTCTTCGCCGAACACTTCGTCGAGGTAGGGCATCGCCCAGCCGCCGAACTTGAAGCCCCTTGTGGGGTCCTCCGATGGTGCGCCAGGTGCCTGCATGACCCCGTCCATGGACACCTGGGCGCCGACAATGATCCTTCGCATGGAATACCTTCGGCGTTTTCCAGTCAGGAACGCCTCGCCTGACGCGCGACATCGGCATCACGGAACGGCGAGCGCGACGCCGCGGCACTGCAGGTTTTGGGCGCGCATCAATCAGCATCCAGGTCAACCCGATTAGCCCTTGCCGTGCCACTTCAGCCCGATCTGGGCGGATTGGCGCAGACGCTCGGTCAGCTGTCCCGTGTGGTGTTGCAGATGACGAATGTTCACCAGCTGATGCTCGAGCTTTCCCATCTGATACCACGGGAAACCGCACTCCGGCGCGTCGAGGTCGAGTGAGTCGACTGCCAGGTCGATCCGGGACTCGAGATCCTTCCAATAGGCCGTCAACTCCTCTCTCGAGTAAGGGATCGGAGTGGTTCCGTCGTCAGCAGGCCCGAGCTCCCAGTAGTCCTTGCGATGCTGAGACCAGGGAACGAACGCGTGTTCGGTCGCGCTCAGGTAGAAGTCGGTGAAAAAGAGCGTGTGATAGATGACTTGCCAGGACTGGTTCCTGTAGGAGTCATCAGCCCAGAGCTCCTCGGGACAGGAGTCGAGGGCTGCTTTCAGCATGGCCATGGCCCCGTGGTACTGGCTTTTGAGTGCGGCTTGGATTGTCATGGATGGGAAAGCACTGATCCTTCGGCCTTCGCGAGATTGTTCAGCGTGGGCTCGAAGATACCGCGGCGCATGAGCCGGGAAGATAGTCAGTCGGCCCGACGTCAATTACGGGACTTGCCGGCAGACGACGTCGCATCGGAGATGGCGGCTGTGAGACGTCTCGACCCTCGTTCGATGTGGCTCGCGGTGCTCGCTGTTCATGCGAGCGCGGCCTCGGTAGCACTCAGCGTGAGGCTCGGGTGCTCCAGCAATGGCGCTACTCGAACACGACCGCTTGCGGACGCCACGTGTTCGGATCGTTCCAGACTCCGGGCCCGATGAACTCCAGCCAATCCGGCGTCACCTCGAGCATCACGAAGTCTCGCGGGAATGCCGGCCAGAAGAAGTGCACGGTGGCCGAGTCGAGGAACGACTGCAGTCGCGGATTCTTCGGATCCCGATGCACCGTCGCTCGGCCCATGATCGTCGCGTAGGCCGCGCGCTGGTCCTCGTGGAAGTAGAGCGTGACGAGCGGGTTCTTCGCGATCTGATCGACCTTCCGGGTCGAGGGGCGAGTGAGAATGAAGACCGTGAATCGCTCGCGGGCCGTCGTGGGCTGCGCGAGGCGAAACGCGCGCACGGTCCGGATGCGAGGCCGGTTGGACTCGTCGACGGTCACCAACCCGACGAACGACTGCCGTGCGATGAGTGCGTTGGCGCTGTCGAGGACAACGGCGGTGTCGCGCGCGAGGCTGAGCTCAGCGCGCGGGACACTGGCCGATGTGGCAGCGGTAGTGGCGACGCGGCTGTCGGGCACACCTCCGCACGCCGTGGCAAGCGTCGTCAGGAGTGAGGCGGTGGCGAGGGCAGAGATTCTCACATGGAGATGATACGACAGGCGCCGCGCCAGGCGACACTGGTGCAATTGGTGCACAGCGGACGGCCTGAATCTGCCCGCGAGTTCAGCATGCCGGTCAAACACGTCCGTTTCGGGAAGGGCTTCCGCGTCGCCTTGAGCAACAAGCGCGGCCAGGCGGCCTCGATGGTGATAGCGCCTGGTGACTGCGAGGGCGGCCCCGACAACCGGCATCGCGGTGCCGATCAGTGGCTCTTCGTCCTCTCCGGTTCAGGTGTCGCGGTGCTCGGCGGCCGCAAGCATCCATTGAAGGCAGGCTCACTCGTGCTCATCGAGCGCGGCACCACGCACGAAATCCGCAACACCGGCCGAACACCGCTCGAGACACTCAACGTCTACGTGCCGCCGGCGTACCGTTCCGACGGCAACGAGCTGCCGCGCGGGCGCAGGTGAGAATAGTCGATGTCCGGGACGGCGATCCCTCGCTCCCACTCGGCGCTCAATCAGCTCTGCGCCCAACCCGTCCGGGTCTTCGATCATGACCGCTTGCGCTTCGTCGCGAACGCACACCCCCGCCTGGATGAACCGAGACTACGGCCACGGCAGCGGAATGACCCTGAACCGCGAGCGCTTGGTCGGGTCGTCGCGGCCGTCGAAGTAGCGAGCGATCTCACGCCGCGCGGACGCGCGGAGCGCCTGGTCTGCCGGCGAGCCGCCGGTCATCCTCGCGATCCGCTCATCCAGCTTCTGCAGCTGCCACTCGGCCGCCTGGCGGACTTCCGCCAGCGCGCGCTGATCACCGGCGCGGTCCAGCAGCGTGTTGAGCACGACCCGCTGCACCGTACGCCGCAGCGCCTGCGTGTTCCGGTCGGCGACCGGCGCAGCGCCCCAGGTGCGGGCCACGACCGTGCCCATGACTTCATCGAGCGACGGAACGCTGGCGTCGCGGGCCGAGAACTGCACCACACGAGCCGCCCGCTCGCGATGGAGAATGCCCTCGATGACTTCGGTGGCGAGGCCACCGGCGAGCGAGATCTCGTCGAACGACGTGCCACCCGCGGAGCCGATCCATTCGAACATCTCGTCGCCGCCGTACGGCCTGGGCGGAATCAGCGCCATCACGCGCTCCGGAACCGCCAGCTCGGCCGGCTCGAGCGCGTCGAGCGCCATGCCTAACGCTTTCCGCTGCCGGTCGCCGGGCACAATGGTCGTCGGCGTCTGGCCGTCGCCGCGCATCGCGTAGCGGTAGTCCATGCCACCGATGTTCTTGATCAGCCCCTCGAGCGAGTACCGGTGATGCAGGTAGACGTGCGCGAATCGCATGTTGAGCAGGTAGAGCGGCTCACCCGGCTTGACCGCGCGTTCATCGAACTTGTCGATCGCGAGTCGGCGAACGGCCGACGTGCGCTCCACGGCGTCGAACATCGTCTTGCCCTCGACCCATCGCGTCACTTCCGGAATCGATCCTTCCGCGTCGGCATCCTGGTCGGCGACGAAGCGAACGTTCCGGTCGAGCATCTCCTTGATGATCTTCGCGAGCCCCGCCCGTTCCGACGCGGAGTCGGGATACCACGTGTAGCCGTACCGGATCGCGAGCGAGTCCCACGCGCCGCCGAACGGCGCGTACGCCTTCGACAGGTCGAGATTGCCACGGGCGTCCACCGAGATGAGCGGGAACGGATAATCCATCACGCTCGTGCGGCCCTGCGACTGGGAGATGTAGTTATGCGAGAGGCCGATCGTGTGACCGATCTCGTGGGCGACGTGCTGCCGGCGCCGCGCCATCGCGAAGGCATCGGCCGTCACGTTCAACCCGTTAGGCCCGGCAGCCGGCAGCAGTCCAGCGTAGATGTTGTAGTCGACCAGCGAGCGCCACGAGTCCATCCGCACGACCGTGCGGATGATCTCACCCGTGCGTGGGTCGGCGAGCGACGGCCCCACAGACGGCCCAGGGCCATTGCGGTGGACCCAGTAGATCATCGTGTAGCGCGCATCCATCGGGTCGGCGGCCGCGGGGAGATCGCGAACCTGGAACGCATTCCGGAATCCTGCCGCCTCGAAGACCTTGCTCCACCACATGCCGCCTTCGCGGAACGCCGAGCGATAGGGTTCGGGAATTCCTGGGTCGAGGTAGTAGACGATCGGCTCGGTTGGCTCGGTCAGCTCGCCGCGCATGTACGCCGCGGGGTCCTTCGGCACGAGACGCCAGCGATTGATGTAGGCGTCACGGTATGTGCCCTGGAAATCCTGGCTGAAGTCGTTGAACGACTCATCGAAAAAGCCCGCGCGCGGGTCGGACTTCCGCGGCCGAAATCCTTCTGCCGACGGAAGCGCGACCAGCGAGTGGTGCACCTCGAAGGTCGGGGCGCCAGCATCCGGAGCTGCTCGCCGGACCGCCGGGCCTGGGTTGTCGATGCCGAACGTGAGGACGGCGTGAATCTCGGTGTTCCGCGGAAAGGCCTTCGTGCGCGCGGGATCGATCCAACTACGGTTCGCATCGACGCGAGCGGTTCCTTGCTGAGCGCGTCGGATGTCCTCGGCGATACCGTATGTGTCGGAGAGGAAGTACGAGGTCGCGTCGGCGATGACGGTTCCTCCGTTCTCCGACTCGATCGGGAAGGACGCCGCGACGGACGTCGGAAACGCCTCGCTCGCCGCGCGGCGGCCGGCGGAATCGGCGCGCAGGGCGCGCACGCTCCAGTTGTCCTGCACGAGGACGACGCGCTTCCCGCGACGCTCGAGACGCACGACATCGCTGTTGCCAGTCTGGCCGCGATCGAGCCCGAGCGCGCCCACCCCGCCGCCGGTGGCCAGCACGCTCTGGTGGAGGAAGTCCTTGCCGAATCGGTCCGCCGGGATCTCGAGCAGCACCTTGTTGCGGTCCTGATCCACTCGGACGCCGATGAACGGCGCGTCCTGAGCACCGGCCTGCCCGGGGAGCGCGGCGCCGACGAGGAATGCGCCGATGAGAAGAGAGCGCGAGGGGAGTCGCATCATCATCGCCATCATGTTACCTGCGCTCCGCGGGAATCGTGACCTGCGTCTGCTCCCATTCCATCACGAGCTGGCCTGCCGAGTCGCTGGTGCCTTCCCACCGGAATGTCAACTGTTCGACGGGCGCGCTCGTGGCGGAGACGGGCCGCTTGAACGATACGGCGTCGCCCTGCTTCACCGCGTCGTCGATGGGAATCCCCCAGCGTTCCACCTGGCGATTGAGCACGAATTCCCACTCGGTTTGCCCGGGAACGGCGTAGATCGAGTAGCTCCCGGCATCAACCGCCGAGCCGCCGATCGTGGCGTTGAATGGGAGCTGAAGGCTCGTCGCTTCGTTGGCACCGAGCCGCCACGGCTGGCCGTAAGGAACCAGGCCGCCCATCACGGTGCGTCCCTTGGCCGCTGGACGACTGTAGCAGAGCAGCGCCTCCTGACCCCCGAGGGTGAAGCGCACCTCGGCGAGGGGACTCGGGCGCCCCGCCGCATCGGCCGTCGTGCCGCCGCCCCGCACCCAACAGGTGGATCCGGCGCTGGCGGTGACTGCCGGCGTCGCCGTGTTCGAATCGGCGGCGTCGGTTTCGGCGCCCGCGCACGCGACACCCATGCACGCGAGCAGGATAGTGGCCGGAGAGATGCGAGCTGTCATTCTCGTCTGTGGGTTGGTCGTTGAGGCGACGCGCATTGTCGAGTCGCGCTGCACGCGAAGTACCACCGTTGCGGCCAGGGCGCAACCAGATCTCCGGGTCCGCAATTTTCGACAAGACACGCGGGACTGGTCATGCTGGGCAGCCGGCGAACGGCATCTCTCGCTACGCGTCGGTCGGCGTGGGCGCTCCGACTCGAGCGAGCCCCCGCTTGACTCGGCGGTGGCGCCGAGCGTACGCTCGGCGAAACGATGCGGGATGCAGTGTTTCGGTCACGTCGCGTCGCGGGGGAATTTGTATGATCGACAGCGTTGGCCATCCCGGAGACCTGTTGACAGCCGATGATCTGCTGACGCTGGAAACGTCGGGCAAGTCGACGGAGCTCGTGCGTGGCAAGCTGATCGTGCGCGAGCCACCGGGCACGTATCACGGTCGCGTGCAGGGGACTCTCAACGTTCTCGTCGGCTCCCATGTCCGCACGCACGCGTTAGGTGCGGTGTTCGGGCAGGACACCGGATTCAAGATCGCGTCCGATCCCGATACCGTGCGCGCGCCGGACCTGGCGTTCGTCGAGCGCGCCCGGGTCGCGCAGATCCCGCGGCGCGGGTACGCAGCATTGGCACCCGACCTCGCGGCGGAGATCGTCTCGCCTGACGACCGGCCGGGCGAGGTGCTCTCGAAGGTGGGCGAGTGGCTCGAGGCCGGCGTCAGGCTCGTGTGGGTGATCGACCCCGATCGGCGAGCCGCGACGGTGTATCGGGACGATGGCAGCGTGACGACCGTTTCGTCGGACGCTGACATCGACGGAGAAGCGGTGCTGCCCGGCTTGTCGTTTCGGCTGTCGGAGCTTTTCGACTGAGACCAGCTTCGCCCCCACACCAATCGCGGAGCGAGCACAAGGAACACTGCAAGCAATCGCCCCGCCGCTTGTCTCATGCCTAACGCTCCTGGTGATGGCGACGCGTGACGGAACCGAGCGTGCGAGAGAGCTCGGGGCGCCGGCAGGCGACGGGATGACCGCGACGGCGTGTTGTCGCTGGGATCACGGACGGCGCTCCGTCGCTTCCGCTCGGCGCTCGATGAGCTCGATCGCCAAGCCGTCCGGGTCTTCGATCGTGACGGCTCGGGTATCGCCGAACGCGTACGGCCCTTCGATGATCGTGACGTTCGCGCGACGAAGACGCGCCACGAGCTCATCGAACCGTTCCACCGTGAACGCGACGTGGTCCAACACCTGCCCGCGCGACCTGACGAGCGGTTGATCGCGACCACATCGGTCCCCGACACACTGGCGCGGATACCACGTCATGGTGCCGTTCGCGAACCTGACGCCGCCTGATGGCTGACGTAGCGTGCCCGCCGGCTCGAGCGATGGCCACCCGGCCTCGCCATAGCCGACGTCGCACGGATCCCACGGCTTGCGCGGTGTCTCCACTCCACCACTGTCGCGAACAGGTGGAAGCTCCATCCCCAGGTGCTCCGCGTACCAGTTCGCGACACAGAGCGGCCGCTCGTGATAGAAGTGCATGTGGGAGAACGAGTCGCGCGTTCCGGGCCCACCAGTGAGCTCGAACAGCACGCCGTCCGGCGCAACGACGTAGCTGAAGCCACCATCGCGCGGCGGCGCAGCCGGTGCCGTCGCGAACGTCTTCGCGGTCACGATACCTGCGTAGGGCGAAAGCCCCGAGCGCCACACAGTGCTCGTATCGCTAGGTGAGACGAACAGCGGCAGATGTTTGACGCCGATCGTCGCGAGGCGCGCGGCAATATCGGTCGTGTTCGTGAACGCGCCGATGTGCCAGAATGCACTCTGCGGCTCCGCGCGATGCAGATCGTCTCGCCACGCGCCCGCGGGTGGGCGGTCCACCTTTTGAAAGAGCAGCAGCATGTCCGCCTGGACGCCCGGAAACCCCGCGACCTCCGTGCGTCGAGCGGACGGCCAGATCCTGAGGTACCAGTCGATCGCCTTGGCCGGGTCCACCGAGTTGAGCCCGACGTGATGCAGCTGCGGCATCGATGCGGTCGTCGGTTGCTGGGCGTGGATCGCCTCGACCGTCGCAACGCACGCAATCACGAAAGCGACCGCGTGGCGTGACATCCGGCGTTCCATGATAGGGCTAAACGGCAAGACCTGACGCGGATGAGCGACGGTCACCACGATTTCGCGGATTCGTTCTGGCGACACCCAACCATGACGGCGCCGGAACTCATTCTTTGGTTCTATCAACGCAACCCAGGGACTGTTTGGCGAAAGGGAGCGTCAGGGCCACCGGAGCCAATCCGCGTCATCGTCGTGATCGTGGTTCATCCACGAAAGGTCTTTGCCATTTGGTATGGTAACACCGTCACTCGAGGCGCACGGTTGTTCGACGACCGATGGTTCCGTTGGTCGCGGCGTTAGACTGCGACCGCCTCCTCCCTCCGCGGCGCGCGCTGGGGACTCGAGCCATCAGTCACCCGTTGCTGCTGCGCTCGGCCCAGCCACACACCGAGCACACCCCACACAATCGCGAGGGGTACGGTCACCGCCACCAACGCCGTCAGCCCCATGGCGAGACTGCGCAGCAGCCCCTCGAGCTGGGAACCCACCACGTCGCCAACGCGATAGACGAACGTGTCGATGAACGCCTTCGACTTGTACTTGTCCTCGCGGGATACCACGGTGAACAAGGTTTCCCGTGCAGGCCTGACGATCGCCCGCTGCATCGAGCTGAATGCCGCCTGAAGGACGATGAGCGCCCCCAACGACGCTGACATGGCCAGTCCCACGAATCCGAACGAAACCATCGCAGGCAGCAGGGCCAACGTCACGTGCACGCCCAGCCGCTTCATCAACTGCCCGGTCACGAGCGCCTGGAGTACCAGCGTCGTGACCTGGGTGTAGAAGTCGATACGCGCGAACACCGACGTGCGCATATCGACGTCGCTCCCGAGGGCGGCAACCATCTGCAGCCGCGTGAAGTAGATGAACGTGCTGATCACCGTGAGGATCAGCACGTAGGCGGAGATGCCGAGCAGATACGGTGAACGGAGCGCCGCACGGAATCCCTCCCACGCACTCCCACCGATTATGGCCCGGTCATCGACGTCGCGCGGTGCACCGGAATCGGCAATGGCATCCGCGCTCCGGGTTTGGAGTCGCGTGACAATCCACGCAGCCACGACCGCGAGCCCGAGCGAGGTCGCCGCCACGGGGAGCAGTCCCGCCGTGCCGAGCGGACGCGCGAGCTTCGAGGCGAGCCAGGGACCGGCGATCGCACCTAACGTCCCACCCACGCTGATCACACCGAACAGTCGCTTGCTCTGCTCGAGCGAAAATCGGTCGGCCATGAGTGCCCAGAACACCATCGTCGAGAACAGGTTGAACACACTGAACCAGACGAAGAACACCATCCCGCTCACTTCGCCGATCGCGCGTGGCGCGCCCACGAGGACGAGATAGAAGCCGACCAGGCTCAGGGCGAAGAACACGTAGGTGGCAGTGATGAACACGATGCGCCGGTAGCGGCTCACCAGGAGCGCGAAGATCGGGTTGACCGTCAGCGTGACGACGGCCGTCCCGATGAAGAGCCAGCGCACCGCCTCGATCCCGCGCCGCATGCCCAGCGATTCGCGGGCCGGGCGAATCACCATGAGGGCCGTGAGAATGAAGAAGAAGGAGAGGGCGGACGCGAATACCGCGGCGCCCTCCCCTTTGCGAACCTGGAAAAACCGCTGAAGCAAGGCCGTCATGTACTCAGCACGCTCCGTAGTGGCGATCGTGATTCTGCGCGCCCGCACGCGTTCACCGGCCACGCCTCCCCAACTCTCGGTGCGCTAATATCTGATCCACCCGTCGATAGCGACAGACGTCGAGTTGGTCGCAAGGTTCGCCGTACCGATCCCCACAGAGCTTCCGGTCGCGCCGGCGAATCGACCGGTGCCGCCGACAACGGTCATCTGCGCCCTGAAACCGACCAGCCCCGGTGCTATCAGAGAGCTCGTACCAGTATGGGTCACGTACAGCTCGTCGCCATTGGCCGCAGTCAGTCGGCGCCACCCTGACTGCGACCCCGCCGCGAAGTTGATGTCCTGCTCCCCATAGAAATCCGTGCGGCCAAGCTCCGTCAGCTGGCACGTACCGACATCGGTTTGATGATGAATCGGCGGCGGCGGAAAGGAGGGCGGGTTGAACGTGACGGAGCAGGACCCCTTGAACGGACGCTCGACCACTGCCCGCTGGAGCTCGGCGCCCTGCACCGAGGCGACCGAGGCGGACGAGGCCGCGGTTGGGACATCGCTCGAGCAGGCGATGAGTCCAGCGAAGATCGTGATCACCGAGGTGATTCGCGTGCGCATGTGCTGCCTCCCTGGAAGGACGTTGCGATCGGGACGGCAGTGATCGTATTGCCGCTCCCGGTACCCAAGGGCATGTTGGATCCGCCCCTGCATCCCAGAGCGCAGCATTTTCCCGAAACGAGCCACATCGGCCCACATAGTGGTGGACGCGTCACAAGCTCCTCACCCGATCCCGCCGGACGTAGCCGAGGCGTTCCCTTCGGTCTACGAGGAACTGCGTCGGCTGGCGCACCGACATCTCGCGCGCGAGGCAACAGGGCACACCCTCAGTACGACGGCGCTCGTGCACGAGGCCTACCTGCGGCTCAGCGATCACGGCTCGGGACACATCGAGTTCAACGACCGCACGCACTTCTTCGCGATCGCCGCGCGGTCGATGCGACACATCCTCGTCGATCACGCGCGCCGGCAGCACGCCGTGAGGCGAGGCGAAGGTGCGCGCCGCGTGCCGCTCGAGGAGGTTGCCGGCCTCGCCACGGACGAACGCGCTGGATTGCTCGTCGCGCTCGACGAAGCCCTCGAGCGTCTCGCGGCGCTGGACTCTCGTCAGGCACGTGTGGTCGAATGCCGGTTCTTCGCGGGTCTCACCGAGGAAGAGACGGCCGAGGCGCTGGGCATTGGCCTGCGCACGGCGAAGCGTGACTGGGCAAAGGCGCGCAGCTGGCTCTACCAGGAGCTCTACCCGGACGCCGGTGCCTGACGGGATGAGCGACGGGAAGGACCTGTCCGAGGATCGTTTCCGCCGCGCGGATGCGATCTTCGACGCGGCGCTCGACATCGCGCCTGACGACAGGCAGGCGTTCGTGGAGCGCGCATGCGGCGACGACGTGGAGCTCCGCGGCGACGTCGAGCGGCTGCTCCGAGCGCACGCCAGGTCCGAAGCGTTCCTCGACACACCGGCCGCGGACTTCGTCGCGCCGATGCTGCGCCATGCACTCGAGGCCGCGTCGGGCGATGCGCCGTCCGTACCGTCTCGCATCGGGCCGTACAGCATCGAGCGCGAGATTGGGCGCGGCGGAATGGGCGTTGTGTACCTCGCCGAGCGTGACGACCCGACGTTTCGCCAACGTGTGGCGTTGAAGGTGCTGCGAGGAACGCAGTCGGACGGCAGCGCCTCCATCACGCGGTTTCTCTCCGAGCGACAGCTTCTCGTGTCGCTCGAGCATCCGCACATCGCTCGGCTCTTCGACGGTGGCGTGACGACCGACGGCCTGCCGTACTACACGATGGCGTACTGTGAGGGCGGGTCGCTGGCCGATCGGCTGCGCGCAGGAGGCGCGCTCGCGGTGCCGGAGGCGCTGCGGATCACGCGCGAGCTCGCGGAGGCGTTAGGCGCGGCGCACGCGCGAGGCGTGGTTCATCGCGACGTGAAGCCGGCGAACGTGCTCTTCGATGCCGATGGCGCCGTCCGGCTCAGCGATTTCGGCGTCGCCAAGCTGCAGGGCGCCGAGTCGACCACGTCGGCGACCATGCACGGCACGGTCGCGTATCTCGCGCCGGAGCAGGTGCGCGGCGAGGCCGTCGACCACCGCGCGGATCTGTGGGCGTTAGGCGTGACGCTCTACGAGATGCTCGCGGGGCGGAGGCCGTTCGACGGGCCGTCGTATGGCGCGGTACTCCACGCGATCATCGCGACCGATCCACCGCCTCTCGGACCCGATATCCCGGCTGATGTGAAGGATGTGGTGGCCGCGTTACTCGAAAAGGACCCGGCGGCGCGCACGCCGAGTGCCGTGAGCCTCGTGGCCAGCCTCGACAGTGTCGCATCGAGCGACGGTCGTCGGCCCGTCCCGAGGCGGCGGCGTCGACGCTACGCAGCGGCCATCGCTGGCGCAGTGGCGTCGCTCGCGCTCGTTGTCGGGATGTTCACGTGGAACGGCTGGAACCGCGGGCCGTTCCGCACGACTGCTCTGGTGACGCCGACGACCACGACCACCGGGCCCACGTCGCTCGCGGTGATGCCGTTCGCGAACACGAGCGGCGACCCGGAGGACGAGCCGTTCGCCGACGGGCTCACCGAGGAGCTAATCGGGACCCTGGGCAAGCATGCCGGGTTGCGCGTGACGGCTCGCTCGTCCGTGTTCGCGCTCAAGGGCAAGCAGCTCGACGCGAGGAAGATCGCCGATGCGTTAGGCGTCGAGTACCTGCTCGAGGGCGGCATGCGGCGCGCGGGCGACCGGCTCCGCGTGTTCGCCGAGCTCGCGAGCGCGCGGGATGGCCGCGTGATCTGGTCCGATCAGTACGATCGCACGGTCGCCGATGCGTTCGCGGTACAACAGGACATCGCGAAGGCCATAGCGGCCGCGCTCCGGGTGCAGCTCATGCCTGGTAGTGCGCCACCGACGATCGACGCGGAGGCGTACCAGCTGTACCTCAAGGGACGCTTCGCGCTCAACACACGAAGCGGGCCCGATGCTCTCCTGCGAGCCGTGCGGTACTTCGAGGCCGCGATCGCACGGGATTCCAGCTACGCACGTGCCTACGCCGGGCTCTCCGACGCGTGGGCATTGATCTCCGTCTTCGGGTATGACCGACCGCGCCCTTCGTTCGCCAAGGCGCGCGCGGCCGCGCTTCGGGCACTCATGCTCGACAGCACGCTGGCGGAGGCACGCTCGTCCCTCGGACACGCGTTATGCACCGAAGACTACGCGTGGGCTGCGGCGGAGCGGGAGCTCCGCCGTGCGATCGAGTCCGACCCCACCTACGCGTTCGCGCGCACGACGCTCGCGGTGTGCCTCATGGCAACCGGCCGCATCGCGGAGGCGGTCGCGCAACTCGATACCGCGGGGCGGCTCGATCCTCTTCGCGTGGGCGTCGGGGCGTTGCTCGGACGCGCGTACGTGAACTGGGGACGGCCCGATGAAGCCATTGCGGCGCTCGATCAGGTCATCGAGTTGAATCCGCAAGCCGACCTCGCCTGGCAGCAGCTCGGACACGCGTACCTGTTGAAGAAGCAGAGCGGTGACGCGATCGCAGCGTTTCGAAAAGCGGCCGCGCTGAGCGGGCTCCGCGACTCCGCGCACCTGGCGTACGCGTACGCTGTCACCGGCGACCGCGCGACGGCCGAGCGCATCGTCGGCGACCTCGTGGCGTCATCGTCCAGGCGGTACGTGTCGCCATTCCACATCGCGATGGCGTACTCCGGCCTTGGCCGCGTGGACGACGCGTTCGCCTTTCTGGAGCGTGGCTACGAAGAGCGCGCGTCGTTCATGGATGGCGTGAAAGTGACCGCGGCGTTCGAGCCGCTCCACGGCGATCGGCGCTGGGAGCGGCTCCTGGCGAAGATGGGCCTCGAGCCGTGAAGTTGCAGGCGTCAGGCGGTAGCTAGAACCGCACCGCCTCCAACCAGCGCACGCTCACCGGAACCGTGTCGAACGGCCGAGCCGTCTCGTCTTCGATGTAGAAACGCTCGACGCCAACCTCCTTCGCGGCACGCAGGACTGCGCGGTAGTCCGTCTGCCCGGTGCCAGTTGGCACCTCGCTCGAATCGGGGTTCGCGCTCCCGGTGTGCACGCCGGTCGCGACGCCCTTCTTCATGTCCTTGATGTGCATCAGCTTCCACCGGCCGGGATACTTCCTGAGCAGCGCCGCCGGGTCGTTGCCCGGGAGCGAGGCCCAGAACACATCCATCTCGAACTTCACCGCTTCGGGATCCGTCTCCTTCATCAGTACGTCCATCGGCAGGACGCCGTCGGCGCCGGGCTTGAACTCGTAGCCGTGGACGTGATAGAAGAACTGAAGTCCCTGTGCTTGCGCCGCCTTGCCCCAGCGGTTGAAGTCGGCCGCGGCCTGCTTCGCGAGCGCGACGGTGATCGGACCGTCGGGGTGTGGGATCCACGCGGTGCCAACCCACTTGGGGCCGAGTGCCTTGGCGGCGGCGAGCGCCGACTCGAGACTGTCGCGGAACTGCTCATAGCCGACGTGCATGGACGTGGCGGACAGGCCGACGCTGTCGAGCGCCTGCCGGAACTGCTGCGCGGTCATCCCGTACGTGCCCGCGAGCTCCACTTCCTTGAAGCCGAGTGCTTTGACGCGGGCGAGCGTCCCCGGCACATCGGTCTTGAAGGCGTCGCGGAAGCTGTACAGCTGTACGCCGAGAGGACCCTGGAAGTCGCCGGCCAGCTTGATCTCGGTCGGAGCGGACGGTGCCGCATCCGCCGCCGGTGCGCTCGAGTCGCTGACTGCGGCGTCGCGGGCGGCGGAGTTACAGCCTAACGCGGACGTCAGGGCCGCGGCGAGAAGGACGCTGGGAACTGTCACGATTCGGCGATGCACGTTGGTCTCCGATAGCGAAAGGGTCGGTTGCCCCAGACGAGATCATGCGGCACTGGAACCTGCGGTCCTGACTCCCCGTGTGCAACGGGACACTGCCAATTGGCTGGGAACGGGGAACCAGGGACGGCCGAGCTTGAGGACCCACGGAGTCGCGACGGGCTCCAACCCGCGATACGCCGAAACACGCGGCACCATCGCTCCGCGGCCGCCTAACGAAATTCGCCATACGTGGACGTCATACGCTCCTCGTATTCAGCGTACGGTAACCACCGTCGTTCCCGCAAGGCGCTGGCCCGAGGTGGCCATTCGACTCCATGGTGGAGTACATTGGGTTGCCCGTTGGGGAGACACGGTTATGAACATCGTTGGCCTCGGACTCGATGCGAACAGGAAGCTGCTTTTCCAACCGCAGCCCGAGAGCGCCGTGAGCGACGCATTGGTTGACGGGCTCGAACGCAATTCATCAGCGGTTCGGAGCCTGACGCGTACGACCGCCGACACCGCGACGTTTCGCCAAGAGGCGACGCGCAAGACGATCGACCCGGGGGATCCGCAGGCGGCCGGTTGGACCTTTCTCGTGAACGCCGAGGATCCGCAGCTCGACTCCATCATGGAGATCGTCCGACCGCTCGCCGATCATCGGGGCATGGCCGATTCGAGCCGGCCCCTCACGTACCGAGACGAGGCGCGAGACGAGTGGTTCGATTGGTTGCACGACGAGTACTACTCCCTCGCACTCGACGGCCGGCGCGCGCCACAATACGTCCTGATCGTCGGCGGGCCGGGGAAGATCCCGTTCGGTTTTCAGTCTGTTCTGGGCACGGTGGCCAACGTTGGGCGAGTGGATTTCGAGTCGCTCGACGACCTTTCCGTCTACGTGGAGAAACTCCTCCGCCTCGACACCGCACGCGAGCCGGCTGTCGACCGCGAGGCCCTCTTCTTCGCACCAGACGGTGGATTTCATGATCCGACATACTTCAGTCGGAGACACATGGCCGAGCCGCTGGCCGCACATGTCCGCGATACCCTCGGGGTGACGACCCACGCGATCGTAGGGGAAGACGCCACCAAAGAGGTGCTGCTTTCCGCGTTGGCGTCTCGCCGTCCCGCGCTGATCTACACGGCGAGTCACGGTCTCGGAGCGATCGATGACTCGTTCGACAAGCAGCGCCGGATGAACGGAGCAATTTGCTGTCAATCCGAGGGCGGATTGACCGCAGACTCATTGTTCGGCGCCGATGATGTCGTGTACGGCGAGCCATTCCTGGAAGGCTCCGTCTTCTTTCAGTTCGCATGCTTCGGCTACGGTACGCCGGCGGAGAGTGACTACGCCCATTGGATCGGTGGCATTCGGAAGCGGTACACGGAACAGGACTTCGTGGCAGCGCTGCCGAAACGCTTGCTCGCTCACCCACGAGGGCCGATCGCTTACGTCGGTCACCTCGACACGGCCTTCCTGCATGCGTTTACCGATGCCGAAGCGCCCCACATTCTGGATCGGTGGAACAATCGCGTCGCCCCGTTCGTGAATGCCGTTGACCAACTGCTCGCGCTGCAGCCGTCCGGACTCGCCATGCAGGACATGAGTGTGAGATACAGCGTCTGTAATGCGCTCATTACCAGCGTATCTGACCGACAACGGCGCGGACGATTCAAGTGGACTCCAGAAGCCAAGGCGCAGTTCCTGGATCGGTGGATCACCCGAGGGGATGCACAGAACTACATGGTGTTCGGCGATCCCGCAGCACGTCTTCGGTTGCCTGCCTGATTCGGCATCATGGCCCGTTCCCTCGAGTCCATCAGCGACGCGGCAGGCGATTTTCTCGAGCGTGGCGAACCCGCGCGTGCCCTCGAGCTGTACGCCAAGGCAGTCACGATTGCAGAAGCGTCGGGGCGGCAATCGGAGCTGAGTAGCCTGCTCGGAGACATGGCGGTCGCGTATCGGCGAACCGGTGACATCCCGTCGGCGGTCAGGACGAATCGACGAGCGATCGAGATCGCCCGCTCCTGTGGCAACGACCTGGACATCGCGCGGTGGTCTGGAAACCTCGGAGGCCTCCTCCTATCCGATGACCTCGCCGGTGCGGAGGCGTGTTTCCGCGAGGCCGTCGAGGCCGCCGCGCGCTCCGGCGTGCCCGCACAGATGTCGATCGCGGCTGGTCACCTCGCAGGACTGATGGGCGAGCGCGGGCGCTTTTCCGAAGCCATCGAGATCATGGCGACCGCTCGCGGCCACGCCAACGTGTCTCGTGAAGTGGCCGCAATCATCAGCGATCAGGAGTTGGCGTTGTTCACGCGCTGGACCTACTCGCTCAGGAAGGAGCACCGGCTTCGCGAAGCGCGCGACGCAGTCAATCGGGCGCTTGCGGCGCGTGTCGGCGAGCCTCGCGCGAGGGGCGATGCGCTCCTGCTCATGCTCCTCGCTGAAATCGAAGAGAACGATGGCGACGTCGAAGCCGCGTGCGGTGCCATCCGTCGAGCAATCGAAACGCACGAGGCACTCGGCAACCATGATGACGCGACGCAGTTGCGCGATCTCGAGCGGAGGATGCGAGGATGAACGAGGCCGACCGCACACTCAGAACGCTGCAGGACGCCCTACGCCAGGCTATCGATGCGAACGACGCGCAGGCCGAGTCGGTTGCCCGGGTGAACATCGCATGTGTCTACCTTCAGGCGGAGTCACCGCGCGCGCTTGCCGCGTTCGAAGAAGCCTCGGCGTCCGTGCGACGGGCGCAGAACCTCCGCAGCGAGGCCATTCTCAGCATGGCCTTCGCACCCTTCTTCCTTGACAACGGCGATCCCGCCCGAGCGTTGGAGCTTGCGCAGCGCGGCGAACAGCTCGCGCGCAAGGGCAGAATAGGCCATCGGGTCTGGTCGCTCATTCAGCTCGCGCGAGTCCTGTACACCGGCTTCGGAGATACGGAGCAGGCAGGCGATGCAGTAGATCGCGCGCTCGCAGTGTTGGAGAAGGAACAGATCACGAACCCGACCGACCATGAAGTCGTCGTTCGAGCGGCGGGCCAGGCGGCGCTTGCCGCAGTGCAGGCGGGCGACGTCGCGCGAGCGATCGGCCTAACGCGAATCGTCGATCCTGCCACCGCGGCGAGCCTGGAAGGGATGAGGCAAGAGCGTCATGCCGATGCCGTACTCCCCGCGGGGAAGCGGGACGAGCTCGCTCGGCTCTATGCGGCATGGCACGGGCGATTCGAGTCCGGCAAGGCCTTGGAGCCTCGCGTCGCCGAGATGTCGCGAAAAACCAGCGAGATGCTTCACTGGGACCGAGCTCGCTCACGCCGCGGGCGTGGGGCGGCAGACGCCGATTCCGTGCGACAATTCGTCGAACGCACGTACGGTGTTGCCGAGGGTAGCCAAACAATGGCGTCTGCTATCTCAGCCGGCCGGCTTGCGGTCACCGACGATGACTTGGTCTTCGTCGTTGGCCTCGCGACTGACAGCGGATTCAACAGCCAGTTGCCTGCGTGGGCAGTGTTCGAGCTCGTCGGGGAAGCGGCTGCAGACCGGGCGCTCAAGGGCCGTTGCCTCCGCCTCGCGGCGGCAGTGGGTCATCAGCAAAGACCGCCGCGCGAGCTCCTGTCGCTCTTCCAGCGCGCTGACGACGCGCTCGCTACGGGCGCGGACGACGCGTTGCGCGCGGAGGTGTTGAACGAATCTGCCGTGTGTCACCTGAACCTGCGCGAGCCCGATCACGCGTTGGACGCTGCCAGACGTGCCGATAAGCTTGCGCGGAGTAGCGACAACGATGGATTGAGCCGTATGGCGCGTGGCAATGCGGCCAACGCGCTTCTCCAGCTGCAGCGAGTGCGCGAGGCGCTCTCGATCTTCGAAACACTTGCGCGAGAGCAGACGGCGGCTGGAGAACGAGACATGGCCGAGATCAGTCGGCAGAACATCGAGGCGTGTCGATTGTATCTGCAGCAAGTGGGCGGATGACCCTGAGCAGTCTGGAAGCGCGCGCTGGTCAGGCGCGGTTGTTCGCGTTGGCTGGAAACCGTGAGGCAGCCGTCGCCGAATACCAGCGCGTGCTCTCGGAGATCGAAACGGGCACGCCGATGTATGAAGAAGCTCAGTTGCGCAGCGAGCTTGCGCAGCTGTTCCACGAGATGGCCGATCCCCGGGAAGGAGAGCAGCTCACGAAGGCGGCCGCCCTGTTTCAGCGGCGCGGCGACACGGTACGGTTGGTCGACGCTTGCCTTCGGATGGCACGCGTCCACCAGCATTCCGCCGCTGCCTCCCTCTACTGGGCGGATCGCGCCATGACCGCAGCCGAGCGCGGAGCAAACCAGGCTAGCCTGTGCATCGCACTCGCTGTCCGCGGAGAGCTGCTTCTTGCTTTTGACCGCGTCGCCGAGGCGGTCGGCGCACTCGAGAGAGCCGTCAAGATCCCCGGTGGTGAGCGACACATGCCCACGTTGGCGAGCGCGCTGATCCGCCAGGGTCGAACGGAGGAAGGCCTCGACATTCTGACCAAAGCGCTGGCCGAAGCTGAAGGCTCTGCCGACGACGACGCTTTGGAGCGGGTCGTTCACCTGCGAATCCGACTCGCGGACGCCAGGAAAGCGCTCGGAGACTCGTCCGCGGCTCTCGAACTGCTCACCAGCGCCGCCGCAGCTGCGGCGACGTCTCGCGACCAGGACACCTTCGTGCTGGTATCGGAACGCCTTGGTAACGCGCTTCTCGAGAACGGGAATCCCGCGCGCGCCGTGGCCACGTTGGAGCTTGCAATCGAACGAGCCCGGGCACAGGGGCGCATTGACGCCGGGCGCATGGCCTCGCTCTACAACAACCTCGGCAACGCGCTCTCGTCCATCGGCAACGATGGTGGGGCCATTCGATCGTTCGCCGAAGCGATCGATCTGGCAAAAGCCGCCGGAGCACTGAGATCGGAGGCTCTGGCGAATTTCGGCCTGGCCAACGGAGCGGCGAGAATTGGTCAGTCGCGGCGAGCGCTCGACGCTTACGACGAGGCACGGGCACTCGCCGTTCGACTTCGGGACCAGGCCCTGGAAGCCGCGTGCCTCGACTCGCTGGGCCAGCTGCGCTCGCGAGATGGCGAACCCGCCAAGGCAGTCGACCTCCACAAACGCGCCGCTCAGCTGCATGGTGCAATCGGCGACTACGGCGGGCAGCACATTGATCTTCTGAATCTGGTGCAGTCGTTCCTGCTGCTCCACGAGACGCCGTCGGCACGGCGAGCTCTCGAAGACGCACGAGGCATCGGCGCGGCCCACCTGCATCGATTGCCTTGGCAACATGGTGTCGCTGAAGGGCAGGTGTTGGCACGAGAGGGCGATTGGCCCGCCGCCCGCGCGTCGTTCAACGCCGCGATCCGCCAGCTCGAGGCCGAGCGTGCTACTCTCGCAACGCCTAACGACAAACGGCGCTGGGCCGCTCAGCGCGTGGAAGGATTCGAGCTCGCGGCCAGAGCGGCGTTCGAAGCGCGCGACGCGCTGGCGGCGTTGACATATCTCGAGGGGAACCGCGCGCGCTTTCTGGATGCGGTGGCCGAGCGTCGCCGACGGTTCCCCGCGGGTGTCTCCGGGGTGACGCAACGCGCGTACGAGATCGCCACCGATCGTTTGGCAGAGCTCAGATGGCAGCGCCGCCAGCGGCCGACGGAAGTGAATCCGGGCCTCGATGCAGAGCTCGGTGAGGCCACGCGGATTTGGCAGGATCTCGACGCCGAAGTCGAGCGCTTCCGGCTCGATGAGGATGACGATCGAGAGCCGTCGCGTGATCCGGAACAACTCGCGCAAACGCTGTCGGGACGCGAGGTCGCAGTCGCGCTGCATCTGACGAACGACTGGCTGGGCGTGGCCTGCATCGGTCGTGCTACGGACGGTCGCCTCTGGTGGGATTGCGATGTCGATGCGGGACTTACGCTGGCGGACGTAAGTCGGGCAGTGGTGGGCATGGCCGAAGGAGACCTAACGCCGGCCGGTCCATCGTGGCATGAGCTGACAAGCGTGACACTCGAGGAGGCCGAAGACCTCGTGGTCCGCACCTGCGACACGGTCTGCAAGTCGGTCTGGCCCGTCGCGGAAAGGCTCGTGCAAGACCGCGCTGACGCCATCGTACTCATGCCGGGGCGTGGACTCAACGTCTTGCCACTTCACGCAGCGGTGACTGGCGATGGCCGGTTCGCCCTGGATCGCTGGTCGGTGCGTTACGCCCCGAGTCTGACCGTGGTCGCGCGCGCGGGAGTCGTCGGCGCCTTGCCGCCGGCGAAGGTGCTCGGACAGGTGGTCAACCCGACAGGCGACCTGCCGTTCGCAAACGCCGAAGCGGCCGCGACTCGCCGAAGCTGGCGGGGCGAGGCTCGAGCGCCACTGCGCGGACCACAGGCTGAGCCGGATCGTGTGCTCGAGCTCCTCCGCGAAACCGACGTTCTGCATTTCGCGGGTCACGGTGCCTTCGATCCTGACGATCCACTGCAGTCGCGGCTTTTCTGCGCACCCAGCGCCGCGGGAGGGATCATTACACTGCAGACGGTACTCGAGCGGGCTCCGAGCGTTCGGACACGAGTGGTTCTGTTATGCGGCTGCGAGACCGGACGCGTCGTCGCGGGAGATTTGCTCAACGATCATTTGGGATTGCCGGGCGGCCTGCTCATCGCTGGTGCGAGCGCCGTGCTCGCGACGTTCTGGCAGGTGGATGATCTGGCGGCCTGCCTGATACTGAGTCGATGCGTGGAATTGTGGGAGGAGGGAACGACGGATCTCGAACGCGCGCTGGCCGAAGCGCAGCGGTGGATACGCACTGAGGCTACCGTACGAACTGTCCGGGAGTGGATCGAGGACCGACTCGACGACGTGAGCGAGGCGAATCCTGAACTCGAGATCGCCCATGGCCGTTTGGTCGTACGCGACGACAATGAGTTGCTCTTCGGCAACGCGCTATATTGGGCGCCCTTTCACGTAACTGGTCGAGCCGTTCGAACCGGTGGTTAGCGGGCAGGGACCGCGAGGTGCATGACCACGGTACGGCTCTGCACAACGCACGAAAACCAGTGAACGCAGGCATGCTCGGGCGGTCCAGTGAAAGGGGGCGCGGCGGCTTGTCACCGCCGCTCCCCCAACGATTCACTAGAAAATCTGGCTCTCTTCAGCGTTCTGACACGACACCTTCGGATTCCAATCCGCAAACCTGCCCGACGGATTGTCCCGCCACAGCCAGATGTGGAGCTTGAAGATCGGCAGGAAGGAGTGCCGAGTGAAGCGCTGCCCGAGCAACTGCGGCACATCGTTGGCGTCGTTGAGATCGTGACCCGCTTCCGCCCACTTGTCCAGCGGCACGATGTACTCCATCCCCACGAGCCGCATGTGCCCGCCCGCCTGCGGCTCGTAGATCACCGTCTCCGGATTGAGCAGATCGACCGTCGCGTCGAATAGGTTCGTGTTGCCAAAATGGTAGCCCATGCCGCCGGCGGAGTGATGCGCCCAGCACGGCGTGATCTGCGTCAAGTAGCCGGCCTGCTTTGCCACGTCGAGCGAGTGGAACCTGGCCGTCACGCTGCGCAACTTTGCGAGCTGCGTCTCATCGGTGATCGGGGCGCCGTCGCCGACGGATCGTGCGACCGACGGCGCCATGACACGGTCGGTCGAGCTGCCGTTGTCCTGACAGGCAGTCAGCGCCGCGAACAGCGCGAGCGCAATGGATGTAGTGAGGCGGTTCATTTATGTAGTCTCGAAGTCAAGGGTTCGAAGGGCGCGTGGGATCCGGCGTTAGGTGGCGATCTACGCGACCGCGGTGAGCACGGCCGACCCCATGGTCGGATCGATGATCGCGCGCACGTCGGCAATGCTTTCCGCCGGGAATCCGGACCGCCGCGCGTGCTCGCGGATGAGCTCCTCGTTCGCAGCGAGGTAGACGCAGTAGATCTTGTCTGCCGTCACGTAGCTCTGGACCCACTGGATGTCCGGGCCCAGCTCCGCGAGGGCCGCGCAGGACCTCGCCGATCCGGCGTGCAGCTCGTCTCTCGTGAGCGACCCGACTCCGAGAATCGGTCGCTCGATCACGTATTTCTTCACGGGTATCTCCGGCTGAAGTGGAATTCGTGCGCCGAAGCTACCGGTGGCGAAGCGCTGCGACTTCGCCCGGACGTGCCATTTTGAGGGAAGGCGCTCGCATGGCCTGATCGGGCCACTTGAGGGGGAACTGGCGACGGGCGACTGGCGACGGGCGACTGGCGACTGGGAACTGGGAACTGGGAACTGGGAACTGAGGCCCTCTACCGGGACGACGGCGATTCCTCGCCTCAGCGCCTGCGGCGCTGCGCTCGGAATGACGCGCCGTTTCGCCGTCGCCCGTCGTCCGTCCCCCGTCCCCGGCT
>DASUGD010000396.1:0-14247 GCA_036274195.1 Gemmatimonadaceae bacterium
GGCTCGCCGGGCTCGACGCCTCTGCCCTCGATCGCAGCCTGAGCTACTTCGCGCGGTACGATATCTCCGGCCTGGATCTCCTGAAGACCCACGCGATGCATCTCGCGGGGCATCGCTTTCAGGTGCGTTACGTCCGGGGCACATACAGTCGTGCGCACGGCACGCGAAAGTCGGATTTCGATCCGTGGTGATTGCTCTTGAAGACTCAGGACTCACAATCGATCGCTGATGAACGATCACTGATGACTGGCATTTTCGACTCGACTCAACAATGCCAGTCGGTCAGTCATGAGTCATCAACGAGCGGTTCTGAGTCATGAGTCAACCACTGACGTAACAATGGGGCCGGCATCCACTGGAATGCCGGCCCCATTGGTTTACGACCCTGATACTCGAGCGATCAGCCGCCCGAAATCGAGCAGGGCACGTCCAATCCACGCGCGTCACACTCGGCGCTCGGGATCAGCATGTTCGGGTGCACCACGTCACCCTGCCGGTCGAGCGGCAGGGTGTTCAAGCGATTGTAGCGCCGCGCGTCCACCCACCGCGTTCCCTGCGTCCACATCAGCGAGTACGTGCGGTTGTAGAGCAGTTCCGTGATGAACGCGTCATCGGTGCTGGCCGCGGTGAGCAGCGTCGGTGCGAGGCCGCCGGCGTTCACGCGCACGAGGTTGATGTCCGCGATGGCGCCCGCCTTGTCGCCGGTGTTCCAGCGGATCTCCGCGCGGAGCAGCAGCAGCTCCTCGTTCGTGAGCCACGGAATGTTGGCGTCGAGGTCGGGCACGGTCGGGTCGGACGGGTCGTTGTACATCACGGGCTTGTACGTCCCCGTGAGGCCATTGAGCGTCCGCGGCGCGGGTGCGAGCGCCACCTTGGTGGTGAGCCGGAGATCCGGCTGGCCGCCCGGGCGAAGCTGGGCCCCCGAGATGATCGACGGGTGGATCCAGTAGCGGTTGCTTTCGAGCGTTTCAGTCACCGGGTTGGCGGTCTCGTTCGCGGTGCTCGTGAAGCCATAGTACACGCCGGTCTTGAGCGAGCCGGGAAGTCCCGCTTCGGTGATGAACGAAGCGGCAATGGCCGTCGCCGCTTGTGTCCAGCACTCTGTGCACCCGTAGAAGGTCGCGCGGTGCACGAGCATCTTCGCGGCGAGCGCGCGGTTGAACTGCGCGAACGTGGCCGGTGTGTCGAAGCCCTCGAACCCCTCGACGAAGTTGAACGGGAACTCACCGCCGCCCGCGTTGAGCTGGGTGAGGGCCTCGTCCATGAGCGCCGACGCCGCCTCCATGGCTTCCTGCGAGCTGACGAGCGGTGCAGGCTCGGCGTCGATCGGCCGATCGACGTCGATCGGCATACCGGTGGGGCCGCTGCGTACCGCCAGCATGTGCAGGTGCCAGGCCTTGAGCGTGTTGGCGAACCCCTGCGATGCCGACACCTCGGCGTCCGACAAACCGCCTTTCGGCAAGGCGGTGAGATAGGTGTTGATCGACCGGATCGCGGCGTATTTGTTCGCCCACTCGGCGCCCGCGCGGCCGCCCGGGTCCTGCGGTCCGCTGATCTCCTCGCCGGTCTCGCGAGGGTCATTGCCAAGAAGGTTGTACAGCTCACGCCCGTAGATCCCCCACTGCTGGATCTGCGCGGGAATGTCGATGGATACCTGCGTCTGAATCCCGACAGCAGTACGCGCGAGCGTTTGCCTGGTCGGGGTCTCGGTCAGGACTCCCTGCGTCGGGGAGTTCGTATCCGGAACGTCCAGGTTCGCGCACGACGAGAGCAACAGCGCCCCCGACAGTGCCGCCAGTGCCGCGGCGGCACCGTGGCGGCCACGTGTGGCGAACCAGGGTCCGGTGATTCCAGTGAGAGTCATCATCAGAACCCCAGCGAAAAGTCGAGGAAGAAGCTGCGGCTTGGCGGATATGCGGCCACGTCGAGGTTGTTGCGGATGGCCGCGGAGCCCAGGTTCGCGACCTCCGGGTCGAGGCCCGAGTACTTCTGCCACGACACCAGGTTGCGCCCCGTCAGGCTCACCCGCGCGCTCTTGATCACGGTGTTGGCGGGCCCCAGGAATCGGTGCGGGACGGTCACGCCCAGGCTCACTTCACGGAGCTTGAGGAAGGTCGCGTCCTCGATGTAGGGCGTGATCACGCCTCCGTTATATCCCTTCATGCGATACTCCCAATCCTTTGAGCCGTAGTCGGCCGAGTTCGCTGCGTCGTCGTACAGGAACTGAGTGAGGTTGATGATGTCGCCGCCGTTCTGGTAGTCGAGCACGACGTTCAGATGCATGGCCTTGAACGTGAGCTCGTTGACGAAGCCCATGCGATAGTTCGGTGCCGAGTTACCGACTTTGACGTCGGTCGCCGTGCGTACCCCGTCCGAGGCGCACGACGCAGGGACGTTCGGGTTGCAGAAGTCGCGACCGATGATCTGCGTCAGCGGCTCGCCGACCTCGATGAACGTCACGCCCAGTCCGCCAAAGCCCGAAAGCGGTGGACGGAACGGCGGAAGCCCGGCGAGATCCTTCACCTTGCTCGTGTACTGCGTGAACGTCGCACGCGAGATCCAGACGAGGTTGTTCCCGCGCTGGATCGGCGTGACGCCGAGCACCGCCTCGAAGCCCTGGTTCTCGATCTTGCCGCCGTTGAACACCTGCGTCGCGTAGCCCGTGGAGGGAGCCGGTACGCGCTGCAACAGCAGGTTCGTGGTGTTCCGCGTGAAGCCCGTGAGCTCCCACGTCAGGCGCCCGTCCATCGCCAGCCCGTCCACACCGACCTCGAGCTCCTTCACGCGCTCCGGTTCCACCGCCGCGTTGCCCGACGCGCCGGCGACCGTGAAGCCCGTGAGGTTGCTCAGCTGCGGCGTGTTGAGCAGCGTGAATTTCTGCCCGAAGATCGGCAGGTTGCCCGTCTCGCCGTAGGCGATGCGCGGTTTGATCTCGCTGCCCGTGCCGATCAAGTTGAGGAGACGGTACGAGCCCGACACCTTCGGGAAGAGGTAGTACTTGTCTATGTCGCCGTTGTTGCTCGTGCGTTCGGCGCGCACTCCGGCCTGAAGGAGCAGCTTGTCGGAGAGCAGCCGCACTTCCTCCTGCCCGTAGAACGCGAGCGTCCGGCTCTTCTTCAGCGTGTCCGTGCCGATCGTGCTCGTGCCCTGTCCCACGTTCTGCTGGCCGGGAATCAGGTCCGTCGTCGTGATCCGGCTGTAGTCGAGGTACTCCTCGACGTACTGCGTGCCGACTGACGTGTTGGCCGACCAGCCTCCGCCCGACGGAATGAAGTTGTGAATGGCGTTCAGGTTCCAGTTCCACACCCGGCTCGAGGCGTTTCCCTCGACGGCCGCGCCGGGCTGCGTCTGAACCGCCTCGAAGAACAGCTCGTTAGGCGACCACAGGTTGTTGTTCTGCCCGAAGGCGTCGATCCCGGCGGCGCCGACGAACTTGAGGGAGTTCCGGCCGGTGTTGAGCGCATCGTAGTTGAGCGTCACGCCACCGGTGAACCGGTTCGTCTCCTCGTGGTTCCGCGCCAGCTCGGCGGTCTGAAGCGGGTTGGACTGAATGCCCCAGTCGGGCTGGAGGAAATTGCCGTTCTGGTCGCGCGCCTTCAGGTTCACGAAGCCCGGCGTGTACGCGAACGCGTAGCCCTGGCACGCGAAGTTGTTACAGTTGTTGTTCCAGCCGCGGTCATGCTGGGCGCGGTTGAACTCCGTGGAGACCTGCACGTCCATCTTGCTGTTCACCGACTGGTCGACGTTGACCCGCAGGTTCTGGCGGCCGAACCCAGTGTTCGGCTCGATCCCGCCATCATGTTTCCACGTGCCGCCCACGAAGTAGCGGGTGTTCCCGGCACCCCCGCTGACATCCATCGCCGTCTCGTACGACAGGGTGTGGTTGTCGTACAGCTGATCGAAGTGGTTGAAGTAGGGATTCGCGTTGTTGTCGAACCAGTGGGCGACGTCAGGGCCATATTTGTCGGTCGCCTCCTGCAGCGTGAAGCGCCGGCTGTCCAGCGTCTTCGAGATGTCGAACTGTCCAAATACCTGACGGACGTTCACCCGCGGCGCGCCAAGCTGACCACGCTTGGTCTTGATGATCACGACGCCGTTCGCCGCACGCGAGCCGTAGAGCGACGACGCTGCAGCGCCCTTCATGATCTCGATCGACTCGATGTTCTCGGGATTGATGTCCGCCACGCGGTCTACTGCATCGTCCTCCGCCGTGGCAAACGCGGCGTCCGAGATCGAGCCGCGCCCACTGGCGATCCGGCTGTTCGAGTAGAGAACACCGTCGACCACGTAGAGCGGATCGAAGGAGCCGAGGATCGTGTTGTTGCCGCGCACCTGCATCTGGATGCCGCCGCCCGGGGCGCCGGAATTGGACTGCAGGTTCACGCCGCTGACGCGCCCGACGAGCGCGTTCTGAATGGTAGGGGCCGGTACGTCGGTGATCGCGTCTCCCGACACCTGTGCCACCGCCGTGGTGGCGCTGCGGCGATCGATCGTTGTCGCCGTGCCCGTCACGACCACGCCTTCGATCTGCAGAACGTCACGCTCCAGGGCGAAGTCCGCCGTGGTCTGCGTGCCGCTGACGACCTGGATACCACGCTTGTACCCGATTGCTCGCGCGATGAGCGTCACCGGGCCGGCCGGAACCGTGATCCGGAAACGGCCCTCGTTGCTCGACCGCGTCTCCGCGGTGGTGCCCTCTGCGGAAATGGTGGAGCCGGCGATCGGGACCGTACCGCCGGCAACTGTCACGGTGCCAGTGATTTCGCGCGTCTGTGCCCGCGCGAGCTGGGGGAATGCCAACGCGACCGCGATGGCGAGAATCAGACGATTTCTGCGCACGAGGCCTCCAAGATTGAGGGAGAGCTGCCGGCGGCGTGCCGGCAACCTGCTAATAGCAATCGCAAGACGGACGGGTGTCAAGCGTGCCAAGGCCCGACCGGTCACGCAGAACGCGCGACTCGGCCCAGACCATCCGCTACCAGTCATGGTTTGTTCCTACCATCACGCCGCGGACCGGGGAAAGGGGTCACGTTAGGCGGACTGGAGACTGGCGACGGGCGACTGGCGACTGGCGACTGCCGGGGACGGGGGACGGACGACGGGCGACGGAGGAACGGCGGCTGGTGGCTGGCTGCTCGTGCTGGCCGCTGGCTGACAAGAACCCTCGGGATGCCCTTCTCAGCAGAAAGAGCCTCCCGAGGGTTCTCCGTTCTCCGTTCTCCGTTCGCCGTTCTCCGTTCGCCGTTCTCCGTTCGCCGTTCTCCGTTTCCCGTTTCCCGTTTCCCGTTTCCCGTTTCCCGGCCGTTTCCCGTTCCCGTTTCCCGTTTCCCGGCCGTTTCCCGTCCCCGGCAGTTCGTCCCCGTCGCAGATCACAGGCAGCGTGGCGCAGCGACCATATAATCTCTCGGTCGTCTCTCCCGAAAAACCATGCCCTCCGCCCGCTTCGCGCTCGCTCTCGCCGTCCTAACGACGTGCGCCGCCGCCGACACGCACGCGCAGAGCCCGTCACCGCTCCGCGTCATCCGGTCCACCCCCGCCGGCGACGCTGCCCCGACCGCCGAGATCACGGTCACGTTCGACCGACCGGTCGCGGGATCGCTCGACCGAAGCGTCGCCCCGGGGCCGATCTTCCGCATCGAGCCGCAGGTCAAAGGGCGGCTCGAGTGGCGCGACCCGGTGACGATCCGGCTCCGACCCGCGGACGCCCTGGTGGCTGGCACGCGGTACACCGTCACCATCGCGAACAGCTTCCGCGCGATGGACGGGAGCGCGCTGGCCGAGCCCTACCGGTTCACGTTTCGAGCCCAGGGGCCGCTGCTGCTCGGCGGCACACCGGTCGGAGCCGAGGAGCGTGCTCGCCACGTCACTCCCAACCAGCGGTTCGAGGTGGTGTACTCGCGGCCGGTGGATCTCGCGAAGCTCTCCGCTGCCGCGTACGTCGAGCTCGGCGCCGCGTGCGGCGGCCAGCGCATCGTTAGGCTCCGCGCCACGAACCAGCGGCGGATCAAGGACGACGACCGATGGACGGTGCGCGAGGCGGGCGGTTGGCAGCGCGACCGGTCGCTGGACTCGCTCCGTCGCGTGGTGCAGCTCGCGCCGGATGGCACGCTCCCGCGTGGATGCACGGGCGAGCTCGTGGTGCCGGCCGAGGTCGAGGACGAGGCGTTGCGCACGACGACGCGTTGGGCGTTCGACACCTACGGCGACCTCCGCATCGAGAAACTCGGCTGCGGGGCCGACAAGTTCTGCCCGTCCGGCCCCATGAGCGTGACGTTCACGAACCCGGTTCGCGGCGCCGAAGTTCTCCGGCGCGTAACGCTTGTCCCGGACGTGAAGTTCACCATCCGCGACACGGTCTCGGCGTCCACGACCTGGATTCTCGAAGCGCGTCTCAGGCCTCACGTGACCTACGCTGTCGTTGCCGACACTGCGATTCGCGACGTCTTTGGCCAGGGACTGCGCGGCAACCCGGCGGCGGCGTTCGCCACCACGGGATACGAGCCAGCGATCGTCCATCCGTTCGGGCGCTTGCTCGTGGAGCGTACGGGCTTTGGTACGCTGTCGGTGCAGCACGTCAACGTGGACACACTGATCGCAGCCATAGCGCCCGTGCCCGACACCATGGAGGCGGCGGTCCTCACGCGCTTCGGTTGGGGCGAAGATACCGTGTCGGCCTTGCTCGCGCGTCGAGCGGTTACCCAACGCATTCCGGTGAAGGCTCCGCCGGATCGCGCGATGCGCACGGGCATTCGCCTTCCCATGCCTGACGCATCACGCCCCGGTAGCCCGGCGCTCTACGCTGTTCGGCTCTCCGGACGTACCGGAAAGGACTCGGTTGCGTCCGGACCGCTCTCGCTCGTTCAGGTGACCGACCTTGGCGTTCACGCGCGCATTGGCATGACGGAAGGGATGGTTTGGGTAACCAGCGTGAGCGATGGCTCGCCGAAGTCCGGCGCGGCGGTCGTCCTGTACGATGCGAGCGGCCGGCGCCTCGCGGCCGGGACGACAGACGCGCGTGGGCTCGCGCGCCTCTCGGGCTGGCGGAACGCGCCCACGCGCGATGACGACGACGAGGAAGGCAACACCGGCTTCGAGGGGTACGTCCGGGTAACGTTAGGCGGCGACCGTGCGATCACTGCCATCAACCGGTGGGACCCGGACCTCTCGCCATGGCGCTTCAACGTCCACAGCGCGTGGGGAGACCGGCGCCTTCCGCTCGCCGGCGCGGTCTTCACCGAGCGCGGCATCTACCGGCCAGGCGAGCTCGTCCACGCCAAGGCGATCGTCCGCGACGGCGCGCTCGGTGCCCTGCGCGTCCCGACGGCCGGAGACTCGATCAAGTGGATCTTCCACGATCGCGATGAGGGTGTCCTTCTCGAGCGCACGGCGCGCGTCTCCGCGTTCGGAACCGCTGACCAGTCGCTGGCAATTCCGTCCGCGGCGGCGGTTGGGGTCTACTCCGTAGACGTGCAGGCGAAGCGGCAGGGAAAGTGGCGACTGGTAGCGCAGGCGTCCTATCGTGTGGCCGAGTATCGGCCGCCGGAGTTCCTGGTGGAGATGACCGCGGGGAGCTCGACGCTCCCGGTGGTCGCGGGCACGCCTCAGGGCATGCCGGGCGACCGCTTCGGCGCGACGATCCAGGCGCGATATCTGTTCGGTGCACCCATGGCGCGGGCGGACGTGAGATGGATGGCGCGCCTCGCATCGCTGTCGCCGTGGGAGCTCGAGATCCCGGGTGTCGAGGATTGGAACGTCGGCGAAAGCGGGAACTGGTGGGAAGACAGCGGGGAGGAGGCCGCGCAGGTCATCGAGAGCGGCATCGACACGCTCGATGGCCGCGGTGAGCTCGCGCTGTCGATACCGCTTCCCGAGACACCGAAGGGCCGTCCGGCCCGCGTGACGCTCGAGGTGGGCGTCACGGACATCAATCGTCAGGTCGTGGGCGCGACGCGATCGGCGATCGTGCACCCCGCGGACGTCTACGTTGCCGCGAAGCCGTTAGGCGCGAGCTATTTCTGGCAGGCCGGCACGGCGCAATCGGTCAACGTGCTGGCCGTGCGCCCGGACGGCAAGAAAGTTCCTGGCGTGCGAGTGCGTGGGACGGTCGTCCGCCGCGAGTGGCATCGCGTTCGACGCGAGCGCGACGGCGTGTCCGAAGTCATCGGTGACTGGGTGTCCGACACAGTGGCCCACTGCAACCTGACGACCGCCGAAGCAGCGGTGCCGTGCACGTTCACGCCGAACGCTGGCGGAACGTACACCATCTCGTTCACGGCCACCGACCGCAACGGCCGCACGGCGACGACCAGCTTCACGCGCTGGGCGTCGGGGAGCGACTGGGTGCCGTGGAACGACGAGTCGCAGTTCAAGATGGACGTGATCCCTGACCGCACGCGGTACTCGGTGGGCGACACGGCCACGGTGCTGTTCGCGTCGCCGTTCACGAACGCGGAGGCGTGGATCACGGTCGAGCGGGAGGGGATCATCGAGCAGCGGCGCCTCCGGCTCACGTCTGGCTCGACGACGCTCAAGTTCCCCATCACCGAAGCCTACGCGCCTAACGCGTTCGTGTCGATTCTCGTCGCGCGCGGGCGGAGCGCGCCGCCGGGCCCGCAGGACGACCCGGGTCGCCCAACTATACGAGTGGGCTACGCCGAGCTGCGCGTGACGCCGGAAGTGAAGCGGCTCGCGGTGACGGTGCAACCCGAGCGCAGCGAGTACCGCCCGGGCGACTCGGCGCGGGTGAGCCTGAAAGTTCGCGACGCGCGCGGTGGCGGACCGAAGAGCGAGGTCGCGCTGTGGGCGGTGGACGAGGGCGTGCTCGCCCTCACCGGCTACACGACACCCGATCCGATCGACCTCATCTACCAGGAGCGCGGGCTCGGGATGCGCCTGGCGAGCAACATGACCACCGTCGCGCCTCAGGTGCCCGAAGGTCTGAAGGGAGCGCGTGAGCCCGGAGGCGGTGGCGGCGCCGCAGGCGCCGACATTCTGCGCTCACGGTTCCAGACGACCGCGTTCTTTCTCGGCTCGGTCGTAACCGATGCGCAAGGCAACGCGGTGGTGACGGCCAAGCTACCCGACAACCTGACGACGTTCCGCCTGATGGCAGTCGCGGTGACTGCCGGCGATCGCTACGGCAAGGGGCAGGCATCGCTGTTGGTCACGCGGCCTCTCCTCGCGCGTCAGGCGCTGCCGCGATTCGTCAGGCCTGGCGATGACTTCACCGCAGGTGCCGTCATCAACCGGCGTGACGGCGCCGCGGCAAACGTGAAGGTCACAGCCGTCGCGACAGGTGTGTCACTCCGCGGCGACGCCACGCGCAACGCGACGCTGGCGGCGGGGCGGGGCAGCGAGGTGCGTTTCCCGTTCCGGGCGTCGCGCGCCGACAGCGCCACGTTCCGCTTCGACGTCACCGGTGGCGGCGACGCCGACGCAGTGCGGGTGTCGCTTCCCGTGCGCCCGGACTACCACCCGCGCGCGCACACGATCGCTGGGGTGTTGCGCGACACGGCGACCATCGAGCTGGCACTCCCCGCGGGCATCGACCCCGAGCGCTCGCGACTCTCGCTCAACCTCGGCACGTCGCCGCTGGCGACGATTCGCGGCATGCAGCAATTGCTGCACGTGTATCCCTACTACTGCACCGAGCAGGTCGTCAGCACGGCCACACCGATCATCGCGATCTACCGTGCGCAGCGGCAATCCGGCGTCACCACGCTCGATGCCCCACGACGCGAGATCGGGCGCGCCGTCGACATGCTGACGCGCCGCCAGCGCGCGGACGGCGCCATCGGCTACTGGTCACCTAACGACTGGTCGAGCATGTGGCTCAGCTCCTACGCCGGCATCGTGCTGCTCGACGCTCGCGAGGTGGGCGTTGCCGTCGATACGATGGTGTTGAGCCGCCTCGCGAGCTACGTGTCGTCGGAGTTGCGCGGGGAGTCGAAGCCCGCCTTCTCGCCCGTGGCGAGCTACTACGATCGCCCGGCGCTTCTGCTGCGCGAGCGCGTGGCGGCCGTGGATTTCCTGAGCCGGCTGCGCCGGCCGGAAGTCGCCTCGGAGAACGAGCTGCTGCGGTCGGCGGCGCAGCTGACGATCGAGGATCGCGCTCGGCTGGCGGAGGTCCTCGCACGGCGCGGACAGCTGGCCCCCGCGCGTCGGCTCATGGCATCGACGTGGTCACAGGTGCGCGTCGAGGGAAGCCGCGCCACGGTGCCGGATTCGGCGATCGCGCCCTTCTACTTCGAGTCGGCCATACGGCCGATCGCACGAATCCTGCTCGCCACGCTGGCGGTGGAACCGGAGAACGCGCTCGTGGGTCCGCTGGCCGAGACGCTCGCCCAGCAGAGCCGGACCGGCATGTCGTGGATCTGGAACACGCAGGACTACGCGTCGGCAGCCACGGCCCTCGCGGCACTGGAACAGCGACGTCGGCAGCAGGGAGAGCGAGTAGTTCGCGTGCGGAGCGGGAGCCGCGTGGTTCTCCAGGCCAGCACCGGAGCGGCCGGGCGCGACTCGACGGTGTCGCTCGCCGGGCTCGTGCCTAACGGCAAGAGTGCGCCGACGCTTCGGTTGTCGCTCGACGCTGGGGCGGGAGACGGTCCGGTGTACTACTACTTCACCGTATCGGAGGTGCCGCTGGCCCCGCCGGTCACGCCGGAGGACGCGGGCATCCGCGTAGAGCGGTGGTACGAGCGGTACGACGGCGGTGCACCGATTACCCGCGTGGCCGAGGGAGAGCTCGTGCGCGTCCGACTGCGGATCACGGTGCCGACGACGCGACAGTTCGTCGTCGTGGACGATGCGCTGCCGGCTGGCCTCGAGGCGGTGGATCTCAGTCTTCGGACGGCATCAGCGATGCCTGGACCGGGCGCGTCGGCGACGCCGGAACCGGCGGATCAGGAACGCCAGGAGGCCGCGCCGCAGTGGGGATTCGGTCGGTGGGATGCGGGGTGGTGGTCGCCGTTCGATTACCGCGAGATTCGCGACGACCGTGTAGTGTATTCGGCCAACGTGCTGTGGCCGGGCACGTACACGGCGACGTACGTCGCGCGCGCGACGACACCGGGAACGTTCGTTCGTCCGCCGGCGCACGCGGAGGAGATGTACAACCCTGCCGTGAACGGTCGTAGCGACGGAGGGACGTTTGTCGTGATGCCGCGATGACTGCCGGGGACGGGGGACGGGCGAGGGGCGCCGGGGGAACGGCGGCTTGATGCTGGCTGCTCGTGCTGGTTGCTGGCTGACGCTGGCTGTTGGGGAATCGAACATCCCGAGGGTTTCCGTTGTTTAACCGTCGCCCGTCGCCCGTCCCCCGTCCCCGGCTTCGTTCGCGCCTGATGCTTGCTGGCGCCGTGGCGTTAGGCGTCACGGTAGCGAGTGCCGGGATCTGGATCTCTCGCCCCATCCCTCCCGCAGTATTGGCACCGAGTGGCGCACTGGGGCTGACAATCGAAGATCGCCACGGCGTCTCGCTGCGCTCCACCCGCGCGGCCGACGGGAGCGACGCACGGTGGGTCCCCTACGACCGGATCGACCCCGACGTCATCAACGCGTTCGTCGCCGTCGAGGACAAACGATTCTGGGAGCACCACGGGATCGACTGGGTGGCCGTCGCGCGCGCGGCGAAGGCCAACCTCCGCGCCGGGGAGACCGTCTCGGGTGCGTCGACGATCACCATGCAGCTCGCTCGGCTGCTGCGTCCCGCGGAGCGCAGCTGGACCGGCAAGATCGCCCAAGCCCTTTGGGCGGTGCGGCTCGAGGCACACCTCGGGAAGCAGCAGATCATGGAGCAGTATCTGAACCGCGTGCAGCTGGGGCAGGGGACCGTTGGCGTATCGGCGGCGAGCGCGCTGTACTTCGGTGCGTCGGCGTCCGAGGTCAGCGTCGGTCAGGCAGCAACGCTCGCCGGCCTCGCGCACGCCCCGTCGCGCGACAACCCATACGTTTCACCGGCGCGCGCACGACGTCGTCAGGCGGTCGCGCTCGCGCGCATGCGGCGTCTCGGCTTCGTGACCGGCGATGACATTGCGCGGGTGCGTACCGAGTCGCTTGCGTCGAGCGGCCGGGTGACGCCGTTCAGCGCGCCGCATTTCACGACGCGCGTGCTTTCGTGGATCGCCGACTCAGAAGCGTTAGGCGCCGGCGCACGCGTTCGCACCTCGCTGGACCTCGCGCTGCAGGGCGAGCTCGAGGCCGAGGTCCGACACACCGTCGATGTCCTGCGCGACCGCAACGTGGAGCAGGCGGCGGCCGTCGTGCTCGACAACGCGACCGGCGAGGTGTTGGCCTGGGTCGGCTCGCCGGACTTCTGGGCGACGAAGGATGGCCAGACCGACATGGTCGTATCCGCACGCCAACCAGGCTCCGCGCTCAAACCCTTCCTCTACGGCGTCGCGTTCGACCGTGGCTACACGGCGGCGAGTGTTCTGCCCGATATCCCGAAGACGTATCCCACCGCGACCGGACCCTATCAGCCGCGCAACTACGATCGGCGCTTCCGAGGTCCTACCCGCATTCGTGAGGCCCTGGCCAGCTCGTACAACGTGCCGGCAGTGGGCGTCGCGTCGTCGTTAGGTGCCGGCGCCCTGCTGCAGACGCTTCGTCTGGCGGGCTTCGAGTCGCTTCGGCGCGACGCCGAGTACTATGGACTGGGGCTCGCACTTGGCAACGGCGATGTGACCCTGATCGAGCTCGCGAATGGCTATCGCGCGCTCGCGAACGGTGGCGAATGGCGCCCGTGGACGTGGCGCCTGACGACCAGCCCGTCGGGCGCTCCGGCGGCGACGCGCGGTGTGCGGCGTGTCATATCGCCCGCTGCGAGTGCGATCGTGCTCGATATCCTCACCGATCCCGCCGCGCGCATTCCCGGCTTCGGGACGAGCACGCCGTTCGACTTCCCGTTCCCCGTCGCCGTGAAGACCGGCACGAGCCGTCACTTCACCGACAACTGGGCCGTTGGAACGACGCACGGATTCACCGTTGCCGTCTGGGCCGGAAACTTCAGCGGCCACGCGATGGAGGGAGTGAGCGGTGTGACGGGTGCAGGCCCGCTGCTGCATCGCGCGGTCATGGCGGTGTCGCGGCACGTGCCGCCGGGTGTACTGACGACACCCGCGGAAGCAGGCGCCGTGAGCCTGCCCGTGTGTCGGCTCTCGGGCCTCCGCGCGACGCCCGAGTGCGCATCACTCGTCGAGTGGTTCGTGCCGGGCACCGAGCCGGCACGAGAGGACGACTGGGAGCGTGGCGGGCGCGTGCACCTGCCTGACGAGTATGCAGAGTGGGCCCAGCACGGGCAGCGATCGTCGGCCGACGAGGTCACGCGCGCGCTCGCGGCGGCAAGAGGCGGCGCCAACGCGACGACACGCCTAACGCCACCGCCGGACTCAGGGCGGCTGGTGCCGCACGCCAGCGCCCCGGCCCCGTTCCGGATCACCTCACCGCTCGATGGCGACCGCTACGCCATTCCGGCGGGCGTCGAGTCCCGCTACGCGAGCGTCGCGTTGCGCGCGGCCGGTGAGGGGGCGTCGCGCGTCCGCTGGTCCGTCGACGGCAAGCCGTGGGAGCGCGAACGCTGGACATTGGTCTCAGGCACGCACGAGATTCGCGCGGTGTCCGCTCGCGGTGACACGGCGCAGGTGACGGTTTCGGTGGATCGCTGACGCTGTCGCTCTGCGCTATCGCTCGGCGCTATCGCCGCACCACAGACTGACGCTCCCCGGCCCCGACTGACCCGTGGCGACGCACGTCGTCCTCGTCCACCCCGAGATCCACTGGAACACCGGCAACGCGGGACGCACGTGCCTCGCCGCTGGCGCCACGCTGCATCTCATCGAGCCCCTCGGGTTCTCGCTTCGGGAGCGGGAGGTGAAGCGGGCCGGGCTGGACTACTGGGAGCATGTCGACCTTCGCACGTGGCCGAGTTGGGAGGCGTTCGAGCGCGAGCTGCCCGCGCTCGGCGAGGCGTACTTCTTCTCCACGAAAGCCACCCGGCTGTTCTGGGACGCGCCGCTCGGCGCGTCGAACAGCGTGGTGCTGGTGTTCGGGCGTGAGACGGGCGGATTGCCGCGCGAGCTTCACGCGCGCTACGGCGATCGGTTCGTGAAGATGCCGATTCTCTCTCCGCGCGTGCGGTCACTCAACCTGTCGACGAGCGTGGCGATCGCGGTGTACGAGGTGCTTCGTCAGCGTCGGCGGTAATTGGGGTCAGAGTCGAATTTCATCGTTTCCTTGCGGCCGCAAGGA
>DASUGD010000397.1:0-14652 GCA_036274195.1 Gemmatimonadaceae bacterium
CGCCGCGCTGCTGGGGCTGGAGAAGAAGCTCGGCGCCGTAGCACCCGGCTACTTCGCGGACCTCGTTGCCGTGGACGGCGATCCGCTCGCCGATATCCACGTGGTGACGGACAAGGTCCGGTGGGTCATGAAAGGCGGGCAGGTCGTCGTCGATAGGCGGTAGGCGGCAGGCGGCTCGGCGCACCATTAGCGCCACGTGGTCACTTTCGCCGCCCCGTACTACATCGCAGCTTACGATTGTCCTCCCGCTGGACCACGCTCATGCGCTCATCGTCCGCGGCGCTTATGCCGCGCCGCGCTCTCCGCCGTGTTACGCTCGCGCTCGCCCTCTGCGCGACGCCTGCCATTCTCCCGGCCCAGGCTCGCATCGTCATTCGCGCCGCGCGGCTCCTCGACGGCAAGGGCGGCGTTCAACAGAACGTCGCGCTGGTCGTCGAGGGCTCGCGCATTTCGCGCATAACGAGTGGCGACGACACGACCACCGGACCGATCACCTACGACCTGCAGCAGCTGACGCTGATGCCGGGGATGATCGACACGCACGTCCACATCGACTCGCACTTCGGTCACGACGGCCGGCTACCCACGGAGCTGGAGTCGCAACTCGACCGCGTGGTCGCGGGCGGGCAGAACGCCGAAGTCACGCTTCGCGCCGGATTCACGACGGTCCAGAGCGTCGGCGCGCCGCCGGATGTGGAGCTCCGCTATGGGATAGGGCACGGCGACTTCCTCGGGCCACGCGTCCTCACTTCGGTCTCGCAGCTCACCGACCCGAAGATGACGCCGGCGCAGATCCGCGCCTGGGTGCGGACGATGGTCGCACGCGGGGCGGACGTCATCAAGATCTTCGCGTCGAAGAGCATCCGCGACGGCGGTGGGCAAACACTCAGTGATGCGCAGATACGCGCCGCGTGCGACGAGGCGCGACGCGCCGGCAAGCGAAGTTGGGTGCACGCGCATTCGATATCGGCGGCGCGCGCCGCCACGCTCGCGGGCTGCACGACCATCTCGCACGGCAGCCAGCTGACGGACCGCGAGTTCACGCTCATGGCGCAACATGGCACCTATTTCGAGCCGAACATCGGCCTCGTCTCGCAGAACTACCTCGAGAACAAGCAGCGCTACCTCGGTACCGGCAACTACACGGAGGAGGGCTTCAAGAAGACCGAGGAGGGCATCGCGCTCAAGCTCGCGATGTTCAAGCGCGCGATTCAGCACAAGGATCTCAAGATCATCATGGGCACCGACGCCACCGCCGGCGCGCACGGCCAGAACGCGCGGGAGATCATCTACCGCGTTCAGGTGGGTGGCCAGCCCGCAATGGACGCGATCGTCGCCGCCACGTCGCTCAATGCGGAAGCGTTAGGCATGGGCGACCGGATCGGCAGCCTCGCTCCTGGCATGGAGGCCGACGTGATCGCGGTCGAGGGTGATCCGGTCGCGGACATCACGGCCCTGCAGCACGTCGTGTTCGTGATGAAGGGCGGCCGCGTCTACCGCAACGGCCGTGAGGGCGCCCGGCTCATGGACCGGCCGTTCGGCGCGTCCGGCCCAACGCTGGTCCTTCCGAGTGCCTCGATTCTCGACTCGATCCGCGCGTCGATCGTTCGATCGGTGACGCCCGGCGGCGCGACGATCCAGATCGCGACGATCATGCGGCAGGATTCCCTCGGGATCCCGATGGCGCGCTACGCGGAGATCGCCCCGCGCGTCGCGCGCCTGCGTATCGACCCAGCGGAGCTTCGGCTCTCGGTGGGCGACACGGTGCACGTGCCGAAGCAGGTGACCGTGACGGCACTCGACAGCGCCGGCGCGAGCCTCGGCGTGCTGTCCGCCTTCGACTACACGATCGTGACGGACGTGACGAGCGCGGTGGTGCCGAACCCGAAATCGACCCGTCAGCTGATCGCGCAGCGCCGCGGCGAGATGACGGTCACGTTCGAGTTTCCACGTGGTTTGTGGAGCAGGCCGACGGAGCCGCCGAGTGTTGGGATGAGAGTGGTCGTTCGATGAGGGCAGCGACGGGAACCGGGGGAACGGCGTCTGGTGGCTGGCTGCTCGTGCTGGCCGCTGGCTGACCCTGGCTGACGAAGCGACAAACCTGTCATTCCCCCGTCCCCCGTCCCCGCCAGTCGCCAGTCGCCGTTACTCGGTCCGCAACGCCACCACCGGATCGACTCGCGTTGCTCGTCGCGCCGGAATGAGTGACGCGAACACGGCCACCAGGAAGATCGTCCCGACGGCGGCACCGAACGCCAGTGGGTCATGGGCCGGCGTGTCGAACAGCAGCTTCTCCACGTACCGCACGGTCACGAACGCGACGATGACGCCGAGCGTCACGCCGAGCGCCGCTACCCGGATCCCCTGCCAGAGGACGAGCCGCCGAATATCCGCCGCCTGGGCGCCTAACGCCACACGCACGCCCATCTCGCGCATCCGCTGCGCGACGTCGTACGCGATGACGCCATAGAGGCCGACCGCCGCCAGCAGGAGGGCCAGCGCGCCGAAGATCGAGAACATCGTCGCCCCGAGTCGCCACTGGCGCACGACCGGGTCGAGCACGCTCGTCAGCGGCTTCACGCTCGCGTAGCCCAACCCGGGAAGCAGCTGTTGCACCTCGCGTCGCAACGGCTCGGCGATCGCCCGCGGATCGCCCGGCGTGCGCACGATGATGGCGCCTGCCGTGCGGCTCTGGGTCGCTGGCACGTACATCTGCATGCTCTCATCATCGCCGAGGTCACCGAACTTCATGTTCTCCGCGATCCCCACTACTTCGCGGCACGGCGCGGTGTCAGCCCCGATACGGAGGCACTGGCCGATCGGGTCCTTCCCCTTCCACAGCAACTTGCCCATTGCTTCACTGATCACCGCGACCTTCGGGCCGTCGCGCGGATTGGACGAGCCCACCGGTCGGCCGCGAAGGAGCCGCGTCCCCATCGTCTGGAAATAGTCATCGCCCACGGGATTCATGACGTACGTGCGTTGGCGCTCGGAGGAGTCCATGCCTGGCACGAACACGTCCTCGGACCACGTCATCCAGAAGGGGACGCTGACCAGGGTCGATGCGCTCGATACCCCCGGCATTGCGCGCACGCGGTCCAGGGCACGCTGCATGATCGCCTGCGCCTGCTCTTCAGTGGTGCCTGTCCCCCGCAGCTCGACCCGTACATGGAGCAATCGGTTGGGATCCCAGCCGAGGTCGACCTTGCTCACGTTATGCAGACTGCGGACGAACAATGCGGCGCCAACGAGCAGCACCACCGACAACGCGGCCTGGGCCACGAGGAGGCCGGAGCGCAGCCCTGAACGAGTCCCGCCGCCTTCGCGCTCACCCGCCTTGAGCGATGCGTTCACGTCCGCGCGCAGGGCGTGAGCTGCTGGGGCCAACCCGGTCAGGAGCCCGGTGAACAGCACGACGGCGGTCGTGAACAGCACCACGCGCGCGTCGAAGACGGGGACGAACGACCAATCCACGTCCGGCAGGAGAACGCGGCGAATCGCACCACCGCCCCAGTGCGCGAGCGCCAGGCCTACTACGCCGCCCAGCACCGCTACCGTGACGCTCTCGGTGAGCAGCTGCGCGACCAGTCGCCCGCGTCCGACGCCTAACGCCACGCGCACGGCAATCTCGCGGCGACGTCGTATGCCCCGTGCGATCAGCAGATTCGCCACGTTCGCGCACGCGATGAGGAGCACGATCGCCGACACGCCCGCCAGCCACGTCGCGACCTTCGCACTCTCCGATCGCTTCGGTCCGCGATCCATGGGTAACGGCGCGAGCTCCCCACGCGTGAGCGCGAGGGCCTGTTTGGCAATCGGCCTGGAACCTGGCTTCGCCGCCGCGTCATCGAGTCGACTCTGTCTATAGGCGCGCGTGAGCTCCGCGTTCGCCATGTCTGCCGTCGCACCCGGCCTGAGACGCGCAATCATCTCGAGCCACGACATGTTGTGCTCGAGGTAATAGCGGTCGTTGCCGAGCATCTCGACGGCGCCAACCGTGATCGGCACGTACGCGGCTGTCGTGGTTGCCCAGATGCCGTGAAAGCCTTTCGGCGCCACGCCGATGATCGTGTACATCTTCGCTTCCACACGGAGCTGGCGGCCGATGACGGCCCGGTCGCCGCCGAACCGCGACTGCCAGTAGCCGTAGCCGAGGACCACGACGCCGGCTCCGCGCGGCGGCCGATCTTCCTCCGGCGTGAAGAACCGGCCCGCGACGGGTCGTATGTCGAACATCTGCCAGAAGCTGGCACTGACGAGTCCTACCGCGGCCGCTTCGGCAGCGTCGCCCAGGCCCAGCACGACCTGATCATTCTGAAAGACGGCCGCCGTCTGCGAGAACGCACGCGTGTGGTCACGCAGCTCGGCGTACCGCAGGTAGCTGATGTTGTTGTCGACCCGCTCGGTCCCGTCGGGCCGCGGGCTTCGAAGGTAGACCCGGCCGACGCGATCCGCGTCAGGCATGAACGCCGGCGGTCGGAACAGGAGGCGGTCGAGGATCTCGAACATCGTCGCGTTCGCGCCGATGCCAAGCGCAAAGGTCAGCGCGAGGGCAACGCTGAAGCCGGGTGAGCGACGAAGCTGGCGCAAGGTGTAGCGCAGGTCATCGTGCAGCGCGTCGAGCCGCTCGATCATCGTGAGTCGCTCCTCGCGGTGTTTGGCGGCGGCAAGCAGTTGTGGACGAACCTCCTCGAGCGCGCCGAACCGCCGCAGCGCCTCGGCCTCGGCCTCGGCGCGCGTGAGGCCGGCGGCGACGAGCGCGTCCGCGCGCGCGGCGAGATGGAAGCGGATTTCGTCGTCGGTCTCGGTCTCGATGCGGTGACGTCCGAACGGCAGGCGTAGAGCGCGGCGGATGCGCGGCGGTAACATCGTGGTGCCTCGTTAGGCCTGCTGCGGTGTGTTGAGGATGCCGGTCACCGTCTCGGCGTACCGGTTCCAGCGGGCAGTCTCGTTCCGCAGCTCGGCGCGGCCCACGGACGTGATGTGATAGTAGCGGGCGCGCCGATTGTTCTCGGTGACGCCCCAGTCGGCGGTGATGGCCCGCCGCGCCTCGAGCCGGTAGAGCGACTGATAGAGCGCGCTATCGACGATGTCGAGGTTTCCGCCGGCGCGGGCCTCGATCCAGGCGGTGATCTCGAAGCCGTGCATGGGCCCCCAGGTCAGGGCTTTGAGCACGAGAACGTCGAGCGTCCCGCGGAGAACCGCCAGCGGCTCGGACATCGTGGCTCCTTACAGGTTCTGTATAGAGTGCGATGTCGGGCTGGTTCTGTCAAGCGGAATCGTTCGGGACCGATCCCGCGCCCTCAGTGCTTGAGGTAGCGAGCGGTCGTCGCGGACACGACTGAACCGGCAAGTCGCACGGGGTGGGCTGTTTCCTTCTGATCCGCAGGCACGTCGGTCTGGATGCGTGAGAAGGCTTCGTAAGGAGTCTGACCCCTTACGTGTCGTTTTGCTGCGTGTGACGCCACGACGATGTCGGGATTGACTGACCCGACGCCGCACCGGAAGTTCGGTGACTGCTCTGCCCTTCCCGAACGACTCGAAAGCCACGTACGAAGCAGCGGGACTCAACCCGAAATGGTGAGATGAGGAATCAATGATGGTTCGAGAGAGTGCAGTGCGTGGTCTGGTCATGGTCAGCGCCTGTGTGGTCGCCGCGGCCTGCGGACGCGCGAGACCAACCACGACCCCGGCGCCGGTCGCGGCTGCGCGACCCGTCCACACGGTCGTCCCGGTACCGTCGTCGATTCAGATCACGCCAACCGACACCTTCCGGGTCGACACGACTGTGAGGGTGGTCGTCGCGGCCGGCGGGGGCTACGCGGCCGAAGGCATCGCGGCGTACCTCACCAACCTGCTCGGCGGCCCGGCCGCGCCGCCGCCTCGTACGCTCGCCGCTGGCGAACCAGTGCCACCGCGGAGCATTCAGCTCGCGCTCGACCCATCGAAGTCGGCGCTCGGTCTCGAGGGTTACGAGCTCACGGTGACGCGTGACGGCGTCACGCTCACGGCTGCCCAGCCTAACGGATTGTTCTACGGCGTGCAGACGATCCGGCAGCTCCTGCCCTGGTCCGTCGAGCATCGCGCGGCCATGAACCGGCGGCTCTGGCTGCCTGGTGCACGGGTCACGGACACGCCGCGCTTCGCATGGCGCGGCGCGATGCTCGACGTCTCGCGCCACTTCATCGACGCCGACGCGGTGAAGCGCTACATCGATCTCATGGCCGTGTACAAGCTGAATCGTCTGCACCTGCACCTGTCGGACGATCAGGGGTGGCGAATCGAGATCGCGTCGCGACCCAACCTCACGGCGCACGGCGGCAGCACGCAGGTCGGCGGCGGGCCCGGTGGGTTCTACACGAAGGCGCAGTTCGCCGACATCGTCGCGTACGCGACCAGCCGATTCATCACGATCGTGCCCGAGATCGACATGCCCTCGCACACCAACGCGGCGCTGGCGTCGTACGCGGAGCTCAACTGCGATGGCGTTGCGCGCCCGCTGTACACCGGCACGGAGGTTGGCTTCAGCGTGTTCTGCGTCGAGAAGGATTCGGTGTACTCGTTCATCAACGACGTCGTGAAGGAGATCGGCGCGCAGGTGCCGACGCCGTACTTCCACATTGGTGGCGACGAGGTCGAGAAGCTGACCCACGACCAGTACGTCCGGTTCATCGAGCGCGTTCAGGAGATCGTCACGGCGAACGGCAAGCAGATGATCGGCTGGGGCGAGATCGCGCCGGCGAAGCTCGCGCCGAACACGATCGTTCAGCACTGGCGACGCGACTCGGTTTCGATTCACGTCGCGCGCGGCGGCAAGGTGATCATGTCGCCGAGCGCGAAGACGTATCTCGACATGAAGTACGACAGTACGACAACGCTCGGGCTTCGCTGGGCGGGCCTGATCGAGGTGAAGGACGCGTACGACTGGAATCCGGCCACGCTGCTGCCCGAGGTCCCGGAGACGGCCATGCTTGGCGTCGAGGGGCCGCTCTGGTCCGAGACGCTCGTCAAGCTCGAGGACTACGAGTTCATGGCGTTTCCACGTCTGGCTGCGCTCGCGGAAATCGCGTGGTCTCCGCAGGGCGCACGCGACTGGGAGACGTTCCGCGTGCGGCTCGCGTACCAGGGCCCTCGACTGAGCGCGTTAGGCGTGAACTTCTATCGCTCGGCGCAGGTGCCCTGGGTCACGCAGTGACGGAATGTCGGGGACGGGGCACGGACGACTGCCGGGGACGGGGGACGGACGACTGCCGGGGACGGGGGACGGACGACGGGCGACGGCGAAACGGCGCGTCATTCCGAGCGGAGCGCCGCAGGCGCGGAGGCGAGGAATCGCCGTCGGCCCGGTCGAGGGGCTCTGTTCGGACGCTTTGACTGCGCCGCTCCGGCATCCAGAACGGAGGGACGGGCAGGCATCCAGAACGGAGGGGTCGACCGCATGAGCGACATGAGCAGCATACTGCACATCCTGCTCGATCGGGACGCTCCCTCGCACCACGAGCCGAATTGAAAAGGGGACTGCCGCTCGGGACGCCACCGTCCCGTAAAGCTGTTCCCTTTTTCAATTGGCTCGTCGCGCGAGGAGTCCTCCGCGCTCTGAATGGATCCTCAATATGCTGCTCATGCCGCTCATGCGTATGACCCCGTCCGTTCTGGATGCCGGCACGGGATGACCGGTCGTCCCGACAGAGGGGCTGAGTCCCTATACCGGGAGGACGACGGTTCCTCCCTTCGTCGCTAGCGCTCCTCATGGCAGGCGACTCGCTTCGCTCGCTCGGAATGACGATGTTCCGGGAATGGAAATCCGTCCCCAATCTGGTAGCAGTCCCGCGGCGACACTGTACGAGATAACCGTCACGACGATCGCCGGCGAGACGACCACGCTCGAGCCATACCGCAGCCAGGTATTGCTCATAGTCAATGTCGCCACCGAGTGTGGATTCACACCGCAGTACGCGGGACTCGAAGCACTCTACCGTCGCCACCGAGATCGCGGGCTGGCAGTGCTGGGGTTCCCGTGCAACCAGTTCGGGAACCAGGAGCCCGGCACGGAGCAGGACATTCAGGCGTTCTGCTCGCGCACGTACGACGTCACGTTCCCGATGTTCTCGAAGATCGACGTCAACGGACCTAACGAGCATCCGCTCTACACCATCCTCAAGCGGAACGCACCGGGGCTGCTGGGCACTACGTCCGTGAAATGGAATTTCACCAAATTCCTCGTGGGTCGTGACGGCGCGGTGCTCACGCGTTACTCTCCCCGCGTCACGCCGGAAGCCATCGCGAGCGATTCCGTGTTTGTCGCCGCGTTGGGTTGACGCACTGCCAGCTCTCCGCCTCACCACCCGAACACAGGTACACTGATGACACTCCGCTCGCGTCCAATCGCCGTGGTCGCCGGACTCGCAGTCGTGGGTACGCTCGCCGTCGCGGCCCGCAGTGCGCCTGACCATGAATCGACGCCGCCACAGGCAGTGTCCAACCCTACCACTGCCCTGCTCCTCGAGCTCATACGAGCCAACACCTCCAACCCGCCAGGTAACACGCGAAGTGTCGCGAACCTTCTCGCGCCGAGATTCAAGGCCCTCGGGTTCGAGGTCGACATCGTCCAGACACCCGACACCGGCAAGGCACACTTCATCGCGCGGCTGCGCGGCAATGGGTCGAAGCGACCCGTGCTCATCGCCGCGCATGCCGACGTCGTCGGCGTCGAGCGCGAGAAGTGGACGATCGATCCGTTTTCCGGCGTGGTGAAGGACGGCTACGTGTTCGGGCGCGGCGCGCTCGACTTCAAGGGCGGCATGGCAGTGTTCGCCCGCGCCGCGATGATGCTGGCCGAGCGCAAGGTCCCGCTCGATCGCGACGTCATCTTCCTCGCCGAGGCCGACGAGGAGAGCGGCCCGTACAACACGACCTGGCTTGGGTCGCAGGCGTGGGAGAAGATCGACTGCGAGTTCGCGCTCAACGAGGGCGGCTGGATCATGAAAGGCCCGGACGGACGTGTGCGGTACGTGAGCATCTCGACCGCGGACAAGAGCGCTGTCCCGATCATCCTGACGGCGAAGGGCACCTCTACCCATTCCTCGATGCCGCGGCCCGACAACGCGATCTTCGCGCTCGGGCGCGCGCTGGCCAGGATCTCGGCGTACGAGACTCCGCTCTTCCTCACGCCGAGCACGCGGCAGTTCTTCCAGACGCTGGCGAAGACGAGCCAGCCGCCCATGTCGGGCTATTTTGCGGACTTGTTAGGCACCGACTCCGCGCGCGTGAACCGGGCCGACCGGGAGATCAGCAAGGATCCCCTGCTGCACTCGCTCATGCGCAACACGCTCGCGCCCGTGCTCATGAGCGCCGGCTTCCGGGGAAACGTGATTCCGGGGTCGGCGGAGGCGACGATCAACGCGCGCCTCATTCCGGGAGCAAAGGCGGAGGACATCGTACGCGATCTCCGGCGCGTGATCGCCGACTCGACGATCGAGGTCCGCGTGTCGAACACGATTCCGTGGCCGCAAGGGCTCGCACCGTCGTCGCAGGACACCGATCTCTACCGCGCTCTCGAGAGGGCCGCCCGCCAGCAATTCTCGGCCGAGGTGACGCCGTACCTGTTCCAGGCGGGGACGGATGCGCCGACCTGGCGCTCCCGCGGCATCCCGGTGTACGGCATCTACCCGTATCCCATCGATGCCGAGGACCTCACGCGCATGCATGGGAATGACGAGCGGGTGAGCATCGAGGGGCTACAGCAGGGGACCGAGATGATCTACAAGATGCTCGTTGACGTCGCCGGCAGGCGGGAGTGACCAAGGGTCAGAGTCATTTGGCTTCGGGATGTCTGCTAAGGGGCGGCGCCGATTTCAGGTAAGGGAGTCGCGGCTTACGGTCCCTCAGGCCGGACCCGAGAGGGCCGGCCCCACAGACGAAGGGGTAGTTCACCAAGAGTCCGGGCTCGTTGGGCTACGACGTGAGACCGTTCCGGGAGCGATCCGGCGCATCGGTGGCATCCGCTGCATCCGAACACCCTGTAGATGCCGGACTCTTTGGTGGCGGACCCGAGAGGGCCGTGCCGTTGGGACGTCACTGCGCACGGGGGAAACCCGCGAACATCGGCGTCATCGATGTTCGAAATCTGCGTTAGGTCTTGCGCTTAGCCGCACTGTCCCCAGCGTAGACGTGCTGCGTTGGAACGATGAATTACGACTCTGACCCCTTCGATCCTGGAATCGACAGGCAAAGTTCCCACGCCTAGATTGGCGCCCATGCAACGACGGGACTTCGTCCGATCGATGGCCGGCGGGCTGGCGGGCGCCCTGGGGGCAGCGAGCTGGTCGGAGCTTCGCGCGGTAAGCGCCTACGCGGCCGGAGTCGCCGAATCGACGCCGTACGAGTTTCTCACTGCCGAGCAGGCGAAGCTGCTCGATGTGGTCACGGCCCACCTCGTCCCCACGGACGACACGCCCGGCGCGCGTGAAGCGAAGGTAGTGCGGTTCATCGACCATGCGCTCGCGACGATCTTCAAGGACAATCAGAAGGACTTCGCGAAGACGCTCGCGGATTTCACGGAATTCACGTCCCATTACCGGCCCGACGGCGCGGCGTTCCTCGCGCTGACACCTAACGAGCAGATCGACGCCATCGGCGAGCTCGAGCGGCTCGAGCCCGACGTGTTCCGGGACCTTCGCGACATGACGATGGCCGGCATGTTCGCGCACCCCGAGCATGGCGGCAACTTCGGCAAGGTTGGCTGGAAGCTCATCGGCTACGAGGATCGCTATTCCTGGGCGCCCCCGTTCGGCTACTACGACCGAGGTCGTGAATGAGCGGGCATCCGCATCACCAGCACGAACCGGTCCGCCTCCTGCAGCCGATGCGCACGTACGCCCCGACGGAGGAAGTCGATTTCGTCATCGTCGGGTCGGGCGCGGCAGGCGGCGTGATGGCGCGCGAGCTGTCCCGCAACGGGTTCTCCGTGGTGGTGCTCGAGCAGGGACCATTCCTCACGGAGCGCGATTTCAGTCACGACCCGTTCTGGGGAGATCTCCATCCCGACAAGGCGCTCACGAACAATCGGAAGGACCAGCCGGGCACGAGTCGAAAGACGGACAAGGACGAGGCGAAGCTCAGCGGCTGGAACAACTATGGCCGCGTCGTCGGTGGCGGCTCCGTGCATTTCACCGCGAACTACTGGCGGTTCCCCGAGCTCGAGTTCGAGCAGGCCACACGGTTCGGCGTTCCCGATGACTCCACTATCGCGGATTGGCCGATTCGTTATGCGGACCTCGAGCCGTACTACACGAAGGTCGAGTGGGACATCGGCGTCTCGGGTCTCGCGGGCAATCCGTTCGAGCCGCCGCGAACCAAGCCATTCCCGTTGCCACCGCTCCCGATCAAGTCCGAAGGCGTGCTGCTGGAGCGGGGTGCGAACAAGTTGGGCATGCATCCCTGGCCGGCACCGATGGCGATTCTCTCGCGGCCGTATCGCGGTCGCTCGGGATGCGTGGCGTGCGGTATCTGCATCGGGAACGCGTGCGAGGTGCGCGCCAAATCGAGCTCGCTCGTCACGATGATACCCGAGGCCGTGGCGACGGGGCGCTGCGAGATTCGGACGCTCAGCTACGTACGCAAGGTGGAGACGAATGCCGGCGGGCGCGTCACCGGCGTCACGTACTTCGACAGGAACAAGAAGGAGGTCGTGCAACGCGCGAAGGCGGTCGTGCTCTCCGCCAACGGGTGCGAGACGCCGAAGCTCCTGCTCATGTCGGCAACGAGCGCGTTCCCCGACGGTCTCGCCAACTCGAGCGGCCAGGTCGGGCGGAACATCATGTTCAATGGCAGCGCGCTCCGCCGTGGCCTGTTCGAGCACGAGGTCAACGGGTGGAAGGGGGCGGTCGTGTCGCGCGTGGTCTGGGACACGTACGAGATGCCGGCGTCGTTGGGTCTCTACGGCGGTGGCGGTTTCGACTTTCGCTGCGGGTACGATCCGTTGTCCGGCGGCGCGACGTGGCCCGGCGAACCCACGTGGGGGAGCGCGTGGAAGAAGCGCGCGCGCGACTACTTCACGAAATCGCTCATGGTGTACGGGCACATGAGCAGCCTGCCCACGCCGAACAACCGCATGGATCTCGATCCGAAGGTGAAGGACGCGTGGGGCTTGCCAGCACCTCGCCTAACGTTCACGGGCCATCCGAACGACTTCAAGCTCGGCGCGTGGTTCGGGAAACGTGGAGAGGAGCTGCTGAGGGCCGCCGGTGCCTTGAGCGTCGCCGGCGAGTACGGCGGCCCCGACGGCGGTGGCCCCCACCTCCTCGGCACGTGTCGCATGGGGAAGGACCCGCGCACGTCGGTGGTGAACGCGGATCATCGCGCGCACGATGTGCCCAACCTGTTCATCGTGGATGGCAGCAATTTCGTCACATCGGGGCGTGGTCAGCCGACGATGACGATCCAGGCGCTCGCGTTTCGTGCTTCGGATCGCATAACGGCGCTGGTCAAGGAAAAGGCGCTGTAACACACGGGTTACAGGTTACTGGAACTGGTTACAGGTAATCGAACCCTCGGGATGCTCATCTCGCTTGAGAGAGACATCCCGAGGGTTCAAATAACCAATAACCAGCTCCAGTAACCGGTAACCTGTTCTGTTGCGCTTGTCGATCATTCCACAGTGGAATCCCGTGGAGGTGAACTGCGAGACGGACTTCGTCGCGCGCACCGAGGACTTTCGTTCCCTGGTGCGCTACGTGGCCGAGCAGGTCGCGGCCACGCCGGCGGACGCACTCGAGACGGAGGGCTCGTTACTCGATCAGCCGTGGATCCATGACCCGTCGCGGACGATCGGCGATCTCGTGAGCGAGACATCGGCGCGCGTCGGTGAGAACGTGCGCGTTCGTCGGTTCGCGCGATTTCGGATTTCGGATGCGTGAAATGGAGAATGGGAACCGGGAACGGGGAACCGGGAACAGAGTCCCTCTACCGGGACGATCGCGATTCCTCGCTGCGCTCGGAAGGACACCAGAAGCACGGTTCCCGGTTCCCCGTTCCCGGTTCCCAGGTTCATCGCTAGCCCGCCGCCTGTCGTCCACCTATCGTTCGACCCTCATGACCGACCTTCGCGATCGCCTCCAGGCCGCACTCGGCGACGACTACACCATCGAGCGGGAGCTCGGCGGCGGTGGCATGAGTCACGTCTTTCTCGCCACCGAGCGACGCCTCGATCGTCAGGTCGTCATCAAGCTGCTGCCCCCGGATCTCGCCGGCGGCGTCAGCCTCGATCGGTTCCACCGCGAGATCCAGCTCGTCGCGAAGCTTCAGAATCCCCACATCGTTCCCGTGATCACCGCGGGCGAGGCCGACGGCGTGCCGTTCTTCACGATGCCGTTCGTCGAAGGGAGATCGCTGCGCGAGCTGATCGGCGCGGGCACGCGAATGTCGATCACGGAGGGCGCGAACCTCCTGCGCGACGTCGCGACCGCGCTCGCGTACGCGCACGAGCGCGGCATCGTGCACCGCGACATCAAACCCGACAACGTGCTGCTGTCGGGCGGGGCCGCGGTCGTCACGGACTTCGGGGTGGCGAAGGCAATCTCGACGGCCCGACAGGGCACGGCACCCGGCGGATCGCTGACGCAGATCGGCTTCTCGTTAGGCACGCCAATGTACATGGCGCCCGAACAGGCTGCCGCGGACCCGAACACGGACCATCGCGCAGACATCTATTCCTTCGGTGTGATGGCCTACGAGCTGTTCGCGGGGGCACCGCCGTTCGCCGGCCGGTCGCCCGCCGCGCTGCTGGCCGCCCAGATGACCGAGACGCCGCCACTGCTGTCGGTCGCGCGGCCGGACGCCCCCGTGCCACTCGTCGAGCTGGTGCGCCGCTGCCTCGAGAAGGATCCAGCCCGGCGGCCGCAGCAAGCCACCGAGATCATCCAGGGCATCGATCAGGCGCTCGTCGCGAGCGGCCACTCGGCGTTAGGCACCACCGGGGTCGCCGCGCCGCCAGTGGCTCGACAGACCAACCGCGCTGTCCTCGCGCTCGCCGTCGGCGCCCTGCTCGTCGGCGCCGCGACGGCCGGGGTAATCATGTCCCGCCGCCCCGCTCCCGCGTCGGCAACCGCCGCCGACAGCACGCGCTCGGTGGCCGTCCTCCCGCTCGAGAATGTCGGCGGCAGCGACAGCGACCGCTACTTCAGTGAGGGCATCACCGACGAGCTCACGAGCACCCTCGGCAAGATTCCCGGGCTGCGCGTTGCGTCGCGGACGTCGGTGTTCGCGCTCAAGGGCAAGGGGATGGACGCGCGGGAAATCGCGAAGACGCTCGCGGTCTCGACCCTGCTCGAGGGGACCATTCGACGTTCGGGAGAGCGCCTGCGGGTCACCGCACAGCTCACGAACGCGAGCGACGGCCTCGCCCTGTGGTCCGACACGTACGAGCGACAGATGAAGGATGTCTTCCAGGTTCAGGACGACATCACGGGAAGCATCGCCAGCGCGTTGCGCGTGGCACTCGCGCCGACGCCTCACGACAGGCAGGGATTGCCAAAGGGAACGGTGCCGGCCGGGACGGAGGACCTCGCCGCCTACGACCTGTACCTGCGAGGCCGCTACTTCTGGCATCAGCGCGGCAACGACGCGCTGCACCGCGCTGCCGACTATTTCGGG
>DASUGD010000398.1:0-60777 GCA_036274195.1 Gemmatimonadaceae bacterium
CTCAGCCCGCCACACGATCCGCGAGCATGGCCTCTTTCGTGTCGGCCAGGTACTGGTGCACGAACGCGATCGCCATGCTGCCTTCCCCGACGCTCGACGCCACGCGCTTGATCGACCCGTGCCTCACGTCGCCAGCGCAGAAGATGCCCGGCACGCTCGTCTCGAGCAGGTATGGGTCGCGCTCGAGCGGCCACGTGCCGGCCTCTCGCTCCTCGAGGAGATCCATCACGTCGCGTCCGGTGCAGACGTAGCCCCACTGATCGCGAATCAGATGTGGCGGCAGCCACGATGTCTCGGCGTGCGCGCCGATGAACACGAACAGCGCGTCGCTCGCCCGCCGCTCGCGCCGGCGTGATGGCCCGGTCGCGATCTGCAGCGCTTCCAGCCTGCTCGACCCCTCGGCCGCAAGCACCTCGGCGTGAGTCTCGATCGTTACGTTCGCCTTCGTGGCGAGCTGGTTGATGAGGTACTGCGACATGCTGGCCGCGAGCGACGGCCCGCGCACCAGCATCGTCACCGACTCGGCGTAGTCGGAGAGGCGCATCGCCGCCTGGCCGGCCGAGTTGCCGCCGCCGATCAGGTGGACGTGGCAGCCGCGGACGGCAAACGCCTCGGTGCCGGCCGCGCCGTAGTAGACGCCGCGGCCGGTCAGCCGGCTGACGCCCGGCGTGTCGAGCGTGCGCCACTGGACGCCGGTGGCGAGCACCACGGCTTGCGTCGTCAGGCGGAGGCCGTCGTCGAGTACGACGGTGTGCGCCGTGTCCTCCGGCGAGGTCACGTCGCCGGGCTGGATCGCGACGACGGACCTGGCGACGAGCAGCTCGGCGTTGAACTGCAGCGCCTGCTGACGCGCCTTGCCACTGAGGTCGTCACCCGAGAGCCCTCCCGGGAACCCCAGGTAGTTCTCGATGCGCGACGACGTGCCGGCCTGGCCTCCACACGCCGTCCGTTCGACGAGCAGGGTGCGGAGTCCTTCGGAAGCGCCGTAGACCGCCGCGGCAAGGCCGGCCGGCCCGCCCCCGACGATGACGACGTCGTACTCGTTATGCAGCGGCGCCGTCTGCAGCCCGAGCGCCTCGGCGAGTACGCGAGGCGTCGGCGACTCCAGGCGGCGGCCGTCATTCAGAATGACGAGCGGCAGCGTCACGCCGGCGAATGCGGTCGCCGCGTCGTCGCTCGAGGCGAGGATCTCGTCGCAGACGAGCCGCTCGATGCCATCGGGGTCATCGAGGTCGCGCCACGCAAAGGTCACGCGGTTGCGCGCGAGAAACTCACGCAGCGTCAGGCAGTCAGGATTGCTCTGGCGTCCGATGAGTGTCGCCGCCGTCATCGGCGTGTCGACGACGATCTGCTGCAACGAACTGACGCGGCGGGCCATCGTCTTCATGATCTCACCGTTCAGCACACGGCAGTGGGAGATGAGATCGTGAAAGTCGAGCGGATCGAGCCGGGCAACGCGTGAGGCCTCGAGCGCTCGGACACTCGCGACTGCCGGCGAAGCGAGAAGGAGCGGCACTTCGCCGAAGTAGTCGCCCACTTCGAAGACCGTGAGCTGCTGATCGCGGCCGCCGATGTTTTTCTCCACGGAGAGGCGCCCCTCGAGCAGGGCAAAGAATGACGGTGTTTGGCCCTCGAGGATGAGCCATTCGTCGGCGCTGAGCCTGACGTCGGCGGCGCGCGAGGCGAGGGAGGCACGTTCGTCATCGGGAATGCTGGCGAAGAGCGGAACACGCTTGAGCAGGTCGGCGGTGATCATGGGATGACTCCTCTTCGCTCTGGGTGCATCAGTCGGCGCGAGTACCTCGATCGTTCGCGCTCGAGACTTCCATGAATGATGTCGCGGGGCGGAAGTCGGAGAGAGGTCGGCCCTTGACAGGCGTCTGATAATAGTTATCATAGCAAGTGTTGTCAGGGCAGTGATTACATTCTCCCCTTCAACCGTGGCCAGTCTCAAACGATCCAAGCGCCGCCGGTCCAGCACGGTCCAGAACGAGATTCGGCAGACCAGGCCGTTCCGTTCGACCGCGCAGGAGGCGACGATCGCTTTGCTTCGCACGGCGTCGATCGTGAATCGCGCGTTGGCGAGAGTCGTCGAGCCGTTTGGGCTGAGTCTGGCTCAGTACAACGCTCTCCGGATCATCCGGGGCGCTGGAACCGGCGGCATTCCCACGCTTTCGATCCGGGAGCGCATGATCGAGGAGGGTACGACGATTACGCGGCTGCTCGACAAGCTCGAGGAGGCTTCCCTGATCCGGCGGGAGCGGACCGTGCCGGATCGACGGCAGGTCCTCTGCTTCGTGACCGATGACGGCCGGAAGTTGCTCGATACGCTCGATCCGCTCGTGGACGCCGCCGACGAGGAAGCAGTGGCATCCCTCAGTCAGTCGGAGCTCGAGCGGTTCATCGATCTGCTGAGCGCCGTGCGACAAACCAACGCCAAGCGCGGCGCGCCCCGTAGCGCCGGACCGGGCAGGACCTAACGATGTTACCCGGTCGTGGCCAGTGCCTTCCGCCTCACGCTCAGGACGATCGGCGCTCGCGGGTCTAATAGATGCTCAGATAACTATTGTCAGGACACTCAACCAGACCTTCCATGCTTCGCAGACTCCTCTCCACTAATCCGGACGCCGGCGCCCTCGTCGCCCGCGTTGCGCTGGGCACGATCATGATCCCCCACGGCTTCCAGCACGCGCTCGGCCTGTTCGGCGGCTATGGCTTCAGCGGCACGCTCGCCTGGATGACGCAAACGTTAGGCTTCCCCGCTCCGCTCGCCGCGCTCGCGATCGCTACCGAGCTCGTCGCGCCGTTCGCTCTCCTCCTCGGACTCGCCGGTCGATTCGCCGCCCTCGGCATCATCGGCATCATGGCCGGCGCGATCATCACGCACGCGCCTAACGGCTTCTTCATGAACTGGTTCGGCGGACTACCGGCCGGGGCAGAAGGGTTCGAGTATCACCTCCTCGCGATCGGCCTGGGTGCCGTCGTCGTGATGGACGGCAGCGGAGCGTTCTCTCTGGACACCTGGCTGTCCGCGCGATTCCCCACGTCCCGGCTCGCACGCCGCGACGCGCGCTCTGAACCGCAGGCGTCAGCCGGCCGCCGGGCTGCGTAGCGCGCTCTTCATTCGCCATTCACTTGTCCCTCTGGAGTCAACTGCCATGTCGATCAAGCCACAGGTCCTCGATCTCATCAGCCTCGTCGAGAACGGCCAGATGCTCGAGGCGATGAACCGTTACTACGACGAGAACGTCGCGATGCAGGAGAACATCTCGCCGCCGGTCGTCGGGTTTGCCGAGAACTACGCGCGCGAGCAAGCGTTCTACGGGTCGCTCGAGGCGCTCAAGTTCAAGCTCGTGTCGGTCGTGGTCGAAGGCGATCGCGCCGCGATCAACTGGGTGTTCGACTACACGACCGCCGACGGTGCGCAGTATCGGATGGACGAGATCGCGATCCAGACCTGGCGCAACGGCAAGATCATCCACGAGCGGTACGTGTACGATCCGGGATCGCTGGCGGTGGCGGCCTAAACTGGCGACTGGCGACTGGCGACTGGCGACTGGGAACGGGGAACGGGGAACGGAGGCTCCACGCGGCGTCCCAGTTCCCTGTTCCCAGTTCCCTGTTCCCAGTTCCCTGTTCCCAGTTCCCTGTTCCCAGTTCCCTGTTCCCTCTACCGGGACGACGGCGATTCCTCGCCTCCGGCGCTTCGCGCCTCCGCTCGGAATGACATTGCGTCCGTCCCCCGTCGGCCGTCGCCCTTCCCCGGCCGTTCTACTGCTGACACTCGCCTCGCGGGTTCGGCTTCGGCTTGTCCACGACGACGCGGTGATCGAGGTCGCCGACGCGCTCCGCAATGGCATACACCAACTTTCCCACCTGCTCCATGCGGTTGTAGTCGATGTACTGCGGCTCGTCGGTCACCTGATGGTAGTCCGCGTGGCCACCGGTCGTGAAGAAGATGATCGGGATGCCGTACCGCGCGTACATGTAGTGATCGCTGCGGCAATAGATGTTCTGCGGGTGCCCATTCGCATCGAGCGAGTAATCGAACGCGAGACCGATTCTCTGCTCTGTGTTCACCTTCTCGGCCAGATCGCCAAGCTCCGTCGACAAACGTCGCGATCCGATGAGCTGCACGTAGCCCGGGCCACCGTGAATGAGAGCACCGGCCTTCGTCACGCCCGTGATGTCGTTCGCTCCGCCACGGCCAACCATGTCGATGTTGAGCTCGGCGACGATCGAGTCGCGAGGGACCGTCGGATGATCCGTGAAGTACGAGGAGCCGAGCAGCCCGAGCTCTTCGCCCGTGTGCCAGACGAAGAGCAGTGAGCGCTTCGACTTCACCCTGGCGTTCGCGAACGCCTCCGCTATCTCGAGCACCGTCGTCGTGCCGGACCCATCATCGTCAGCGCCGTTGTAGATCGAATCGCGACGCGCCGGGTGCCGCGCGCGGAGGCTGTCGGCGATATGGCGGATGCGTACCCAGTCGGCGCTGGTTACGGGCGTCTCTTCGTTGTCCGCGCCCTGGGGACGCGCGACCATCTGAAACGCCTTCACCGAATCGTGGTCGGCCGGTTCGTTGCTGAAGCCGACATGGTCGTTATGCGCTCCGATCGCGACGTATTCGCCACGGAGCGCAGGGTCCGATCCGCGGATGATGGCGACGACGTTCCGCGCCGGCGCTTCCTTCGTCACGTAGCGGATCTGTCCACGCAGCACACCACCCAAAGCGCCAGGCTGCGCCGACTCCGCGTCCTGTCCCAGCATCGCGCGCGCGACCGCGGTAGAGACATAGAAGTAGCTCGGCCGCGGACGCGAATCGGATGATCCCTTGGGAGCGACCTCCGCCGCCCCGCGTAGCTGTTCCACATAGGCTGGCGGGAAGTAGTCCATGCTCACGACCGCGATGGCAGCGGCCTCGGAAAAATGGGCCGAGAGCTGCGGTCGATTCACGTTGAAGTTTCCCCGCCCCTGGGCATCCTTCGCGACCGTGATGAGCGCGACCTTGCCGGCGACAGCCGACGGCGGAAGGAGCCGCTGCGGGTCACCTAACGATCCGGCGTACACGACCGGTGCGCCGTCGAAGGCGCGAGCGCCTGCGCCCTGATCGCGTGGCGCGAAATCCTTCCAGATCGTGAGCGGTCGGTCCGCGACGATGAGGCCCGCTGCCGGATCCAGTTCGCGCTGCTCGAGCGGAAACTGGAAGTACGTCCCGTTCTCGCCGGCGGGCTCGAGCCCCATGCGCCTGACCTCGCGCTCGATGTAGAGCGCGCCCTTCGCGTTGAACGCGGTCTCCGCGCTGCGCCCCATCATCGAGTCGTCGGCGAGGACATAAAGCCGGGTCATCATGTCGGCAGCGGCGATAGCCGGCCGCGTCGGCGGACCGGCGTACTTCAACGGCAGCTCGTTAGGTATGGCGGGTGCGGCGGCATCGCTCAGCGTCACCACTGCCTCGGTGGTACGCGATGCCGACGAGCACCCACCGACCATCGCAGCCGAACATGCAAGGACTGACCAGGAAGGCTTCATAGGGAATCGGGAATAGGGAATCGGGAATGCAGGGAACCGGGAACGGGGAACCGGGAACAGTGACTCCTCTCGGAGTTACGGTTCCCCGTTCCCGTTCTGCGTCTCCCGCATCCCTCGATCAGTTCTTTCCTCTGGTTCCACTCGCCGGCTCGCCGCTCTGGAAAATTCCGGCCGGCGCCTGCGGGCTGTCGGGAATCCCCGGTACCGCGTCCATCTTCTTCTGACGCGGCCATACCTCATCCAGCGTGTTGCCGTCGTAGAGGCGCCCGTTCTTCATTACGTAGCGAATCGTGTTCGAATTCCGGATGTTCTCGAGCGGATTCGCATCGAGCACGACCATGTCGGCGAGCTTTCCTGCCTCCAGCGAGCCCAGATCCGTCCCCAGACCGATCGCCTGGGCGCCGAAGATCGTGGCGCACCGCAGGGCGTCGTGATTCGACATGCCGCCGCTCTGGACCATCCAGAGCTCCCAGTGGTAACCGAGTCCCTGCAGCTGGCCGTGGCTTCCGACACCGATGCGGCCGCCAGCCTTCACGATCTCGTTCGCGATCTTCGCTTCTTCCACGAAGGGGTACTCCTCCTTCATGAACCACCCGCCGGCGTTGCCGCCGCCCGGGAAGCTCGAACGCACGCGGCGGCGAGTGGAGGCCGCGAGCACCTCATAGGGCGTGAAGCGACGCAGCTTCGCGTCGTTGTAGACGTTCTCGGTCGTGTAGTAGTAGTTCTCGCCCCACGGTCCCCCGTACGACACGATGAACGTCGGCGTGTACGTGATGCCGCTCTCGGCGTAGAGCCTGGCCACATCCTTGTAGAGCGGCCAGATCGGCAGCGAGTGCTCCTGCCCCGGGTAGCCGTCGATGAGCATCGTTAGGTCGTACCGATAGTCGAGCGCGCCCTCCGACGTGGGCATGATGTTCTGCTCCTTGGCCGCCATGATGATCCACTGCCGCTGCTGACGGTTGCCGGCCATGTACATCTTGAGGGTCTTCGTGTCGTAGTACTGGCTGTACCGGCGCATGATGCGGCGCGCGTGGTCGAGGTCCTTGATGTCCTCGCCGAGCTGCGGGATGTACCCCGTTCCGAAGAGCCCCGGCCCTGTCGAATAGATTCGCGGGCCGACCGCAGATCCGGCGGTCACGGCATCCTCATAGGTGAGGACGTCCGTGGTGCCAGTCTGTGGGTCGCGCGTCGTGGTCACGCCGTAGGCGAGATTGACGAGATACGACCATGGCTGCTGGTGCACCCCCTGGTTCAGCCGAAGATGCGCGTGCGTGTCCACGAAGCCGGGCACGATCGTCTTCCCCGTCGCATCGAACTCGCGGGCACCGGCAGGTACCTGGACGGAGCCAGCCGGGCCGACGGCCACGATGCGATTGTTGCGCGTCACGATGTCGCCCCGCTCGATCACCTCATCGCCCTTCATCGTGATGATGCGTGCGTTCCGGAAAACGGCGACACCTTCCGGCGTGTCGCGCTTCGCCTTGAGCGTTATGCGCGTCTCGGTCGGCTGATAGCCGCGCGAACTGGAAGCCGTATCGCCGCCAGCGCGCCGAGCAGTGGCGACGGAGTCGTCATACCGCTGCGCACGATCGAGATCGTACACGAAGTGCGAGTTGCCGATCGAATAGTGAATGCGCTTGCCGTCCGCGCTCCAGGAGGGGAACTGCGCACCAACCTCGGTGAGCCGCCGAGCCGGAAACTCGGAGGATGAGGGGTCAGCAAGCGAGATGGTCGGCGCCTCGCCGCTGAACGGCACGGGCACGACGTACAGGTCGTTCGAGATCTGCGCGAGCGCCTGATCGCCGACCGGCGCCATCTTCACGACGGCCGCCGGTGCACCGGCCGGTCCGCCCGGCGCCGGCTCGGGGAACCGCGCGCCCGTCACCTTGAGATGCGTGCGCGGGTCGCTTCCGTCCCAGCGAACGGAGACGAGGCCCTCACCCTGGCCGTACATGAAGATGCGGGTCGTGTCCTTCGTAAAGTGCGGCCCGCTCCTGCCTAACGCGCTCGTGATGAACGTTGCCTTGCCGCCGGCGGCCGGGACCCACACGAGCTCCGCGGGCCCCGAAAAGCCGCCGGACTCGCGAACCGTCTGGGCGGGGCTGCGCATCGCCACGACGCGCTTGCCGTCCGGCGACCACGCGGGCTGCACGTAGAGCGCGTTCCCGGTGGTGAGCTGGATCGGCTTGCCGCCCGCGGCCGCGACCTTAAAGAGGCTGCCACCATCCCGCGACCATTCCACGAACGCGATCCATTGGCCGTCCGGCGACCACGCGGGCTGCGCGTCGTTGCCGGGCAGGTCACTGAGCTTTCGCGGGGTGCCGCTCGGATAGTCCATCACGTACAGCTTGTCCATCGCGACGAACGCGAGCTTCTTCTCATCCGGCGATGCCACCGCGTCACGGATCTGCCTAACGGTGAACTCCGGTGCGTCGTCGACCTTGTAGTCGAACGCGAGCCTCGGCCCGATGCCGATCTGCGCCTTCACGTGGAACGGGATGTTCGTCGCGGCGCACGATGGATCGGGGCGCCCGGCCTTCTCGACAGCCCCCGGAGCCTGTGCCGCCGCACACGTCACCGGGACCCGCCAGATCTTGCCGCCATAGGAAACGACGATGGCTTTCGAGTCAGGCGTAAACGAGTAGCCCGGCAGCACGTCGAGCGACGCGACCGACTCCTGTTCGTCGTGCTGGACCGGGTACGCCAACCACCGCTCGTCGCTGGTCTCGAGGTCGCGAATACGAAGCCCGGTTTGCGTCTCGTAGCGAGAGCCGTAGACGAGGTACTTCCCGTCGGGCGAAACCGCCGGACGGAACGCCGAGCCATAGCGGTTCGCGCGTGCCTCACGGCGGCCCGTTTGCCGGTCGAACGTCATGATCTGGTACTGCGGCAGCCCGGCGTTGTACTCCCATGCGCCGAAGCGCTGCGCAAACCAGATGTAGCGGTCGTCCTTCCCGAATGCCGCACCCAGCGTGCTCACCGGATTGGCGCCCGCGAGCATCGGCTGCGGGTCGCGAATCAGCTGCGATCCGCCACCCGCATTCTTGTGAATCAGCCAGAGCTTCGACGGTCCGATGGGCGTCGTCGACTTCGAGACGACGATGTAGTCCCCGTCGGGCGTCCACTCCGGTGAGCGATAGCGATTGCCTTTGCCTTTCGTGATCTGCTTGAGGGTCTTGGTGGCAACCTCGATGGTCCAGACGTTGTCGCCGCCGTCCTTGTCGGACGTGAAGACGACCGTCTTGCCGTCGGGGCTGAACCGCGGCTGGGCATCGAACTGCATCCCACTCGTGAGTTGGGTCGCTTCGCCGCCGGCGATCGGGATCGTGTAGAGATCGCCGAGCAGGTCGAAGACGATCGTCTTTCCGTCGGGCGAGACGTCGACGGAGAGCCACGAGCCCTCATCGGTGTCGATCGTGATGGTCCGCGCCGCATCCAGCGGGAGGTCGCGGCTGCGACCTTGCTGGGCTGCGGCAACGGTGCGAGCAGAATCCTGGGCCGCTGCCGGCACGGACATGCCGAGCGCGGACGCGAGCACCAGGGAAAGGAGAACCGAGCTGCGAGCCATAGCCACCTCGAAAATGGGCTACCCAAGATGACCGGGCACCCTCCCGCGCGGGAGGTGTGGCACGCACCGAAAAACCAGACCGGCCCTAACGATCCTCGGCGACGCTCCGCGTTACGGTGTGTGCGGCAACGTACGAGCGGATCTCCCGCACCATGAGGTCGTTCAGCTTCTCGACCTTGTATCCCGTGATGTCCGGCTCTTCGTGCGGGTTGCCCACGCCGGAGTCATCGGTCAGGAACACGTACTTCCCGCCCGTCATGACCGCCATCGCGCGGAAGAGGAACTCCGTCGGCTTGTCGACACCGCTCGCAGCAACCGGGTAGATCGCGATCCCGTTCGCGGCCGCGTCCTGAATCGCTTCGTGGTACGTGTAGTCCTGTCCCGCGTATTGCTGTGGCGGCGCGTCGGCGAGAAGGAAGAGCATCTGCGGCACCGCGTCACGCGACCAGTGCTGGCGCATCATCGCCTCGAGCCCGGAGTTCATGTCTTCGGGAAAATCGCCACCGCCATCCGCCGTCGTGCTCGAGATGAATGACACCGCATCGTCCGCGCTGCGCGTGAACGGCAGCGACTTCGTGATGAAGGCATCACCACGATCGCGATAGAACACGACTGACATTCGGATGTCGAGATCAGGCTCGACACTGCGCACACGCCGCACAATGTCCTTGAGCTCACTCTGGAGGAACGACATCTCGTCGCCCATCGAGCCGGTCGCGTCGACCAGGAACCCGAGGTCGAGCGCGCGGCGAGGCGAGCGTGGTCGTGCGTCGGCGCGAATGGACTGCCATCGCGGCTTTCCTACCTCGAGACCCCACGGGTTCCACGCGTTCTCGCGAGCGCGATCGAGAAAGCGCGAGTACTGCTTCCAATGCTCGGCATCGTTCCACACCGCCGCCGTCAGGATACCCGGACTCGGGTCCTGAGGCTCTCGACTGCCCGCCGACGTGCGTCCGCCAACGCGACTCCCGTCGGCGCGAGCCTTCGCCAACGCCGGCGCCTTCATCGCCGGTCGTGCCTCGCGTGAATCCGCGACACTCGCCTCGAGGCGCATGGCCATTGGCCCAGGGCTATCCTTTCCGCCTCGCGAGGACACGGCCTCTGTGGATGCGCCGGTGCCCGTCACGACGACGCCTTCGAGCATGATCGTCGTGGCCTCGAGGGTGAAGTCGAGCGTTAGCGAGTCAGGGCGCGCTGCAATCCGCCGACTCATCGGCTCGAACCCGATCGCCCGCGCAATGACTGTCAGCGAGTCGACCGTCGCGAATCCATCGTTCGGAACGACCAGTCGATACCGCCCCCGATCATCCGTCCTGACGCCACCGTGAGTGCCTTTGATCTGCACGGCCGCACCAGGGACGGCTTTGCCACGCTCTGCTCGAACGACGCCGGATACGATGGTCTGCGACAGCAACGGTGTAGCGGTGACGCCGAGCAGCAAGGCGGCGCTCGAGCGCACGAAGAGGGCGAACATTTGGTCTCCTGGTCTCGTCAACCTGGGAGACGTCACCGCTGATCGCGCTTGCACAGAGCGATGAAGGCGGCAATCGAACGCGATTTATCGCCGGGTACTATTGACAGGATTATTTTACCCGGGTATAATAGGCCGCTCTCGAAGCTCAGGCTGCGCCGTGGACCGGAAGTCACTCATTCGAGCCTACAAGGAAACGCCCCGCCCCATGGGTGTTTATCGCATACACAACACGCGCGATGACCGGTCGCTTGTCGGCCGGTCCGTCGACCTGCCGGCGATTCTCAACCGCGAGCGCATGGCGCTGCGGTTCGGCAGCCATCCGAACGCGGCGTTGCAGCGCGACTGGGCGACGCACGGACCCGACGCCTTCGTGTTCGAGGTGCTCGATACGCTGAAGGCCCCGGAGGGGCAGCCCGACTACGATCCCACGGACGACCTGCGGGTGCTCGAGGCGTTGTGGGTGGACCGCCTCCAGGTCAGTGGAGAGCGCGGCTATGGAGCGCGCGCCCGCCTTGACCCGGCTCCGCGTTAGGCGATGGTCATCGGTCCGCTACCGCCATCGGTCGCTTGTACACGACCCCGCCTTTCATGACGAAGCTCACCTTCTCGAGCAGCGTCGGGTCGGCAAGCGGATCGCCAGGCACGGCGATGACGTCAGCGAAGTACCCTGGCGCCACGGCACCGATGCGGTCGCCCCAGCCAAGGAGGTCGGCCGCGTTGCGCGTTGCGGTGAGGATCGCCTCCATCGGCGGCATACCCCAGGCGATGTAGTCGCGGAACTGCTTCGCGTTCTCGCCGTGCGGCAGCATGCCGGCGTCGGTGCCAAAGGCGATTTTCACGCCCTGCTTCCTCGCCAGCTTGAACGCTGCTTCGTGTCCCTGCACGACCTTGGCGAGCTTGTCGATGATGATCTTGGGGTAGCCCCACCCCGGCGCTCGCTCCAGGAACCAGCGATCCTCGTACGAATCCTTCACGAGGTACGTGCCACGCTCCACCATCATGCGAGCGCCTTCCTCGTCGAGGAACGTGCCGTGATCGACCGACGCCACACCCGCGCGCACGGCGCGCTTGATGCCTTCGGTGCCGTGCGCGTGGGCTGCGACTTTCCGTCCCCACATGCGTGCCTCGTCGACGACGGCGTTCATCTCCTCCTGCGTATAGAGCGCCGCCTCGACCGACTCTTCTTCGGACATGGCGCCCGCGGTGGCCATGATCTTGATGACGTCGGCACCGTACTTCACTTCCCAGCGAATCTTCCGCCGAATGGCGTCGGCGCCATCGGCGACGCCCGACATGTCTTCGAAGTGGATATATGGCGAGAGCCCGTTGCTGTCGCCGTGTCCGCCCGTGGCGCTGATGGGCATCGTCGCTGCCTGGATGCGCGGGCCGGGAATGTCGCCGCGGTTGATCGCGTTGCGTAACGCGACGTCGACGAAGCCGGATGACCCGAGGTCGCGAATGGTGGTGAAGCCCGCGTCGAGCGTCGCCTTCGCGTAGGTCGGCGCCATGATTGCCGCGTCGACGAAGCTTCGGCGGAATTGATCGTCGCTCGCGCCGGGCGCCATGGTGATGTGCGTGTGGCAGTCGATGAGCCCGGGGAGCAGGGTGGCGCCCGAGAGATCGATCAGACGGGCTCCCGCCGGGATGGGGAGATTCGCTCCGACCGCCTGGATCCTTTCCCCGCGCACGAGGATCACCGCATTCGTCACCGGTGCGCCGCCTCGGCCGTCAATCAGGCGGCCCGCCCTGATCGCAACTACGCCGGATGTATCAGGGGTTCGCACCGGCGTCTGACTCGCGAGCGGCCTAACGCCGAATGCCAGCACCCACACGGTGCGGTGCAGCCAGAGACGATTCAGCATCTGGACTCCGGGAAGGGGCAGACAACGGGGAGACCAGTTAACTGATTCGAATGGCCATGGGAATTCAAGATGACGTCGCGGGCGTGCGCCGACGTCGAAATGCCGGTGGGAGCACGAGACCGCACGCCACGACTCCGATTGAGGCGAGGGTCACCACACGCCCGCGGGCGTACGCCCGGCCCTCGTAGGCCAGCCTGACGTCCCGGGCACCGACCGGAACCGGCACGGTGATGAGCGTGCCATCGCCGCGCAGAACCGGCGCCTGTTTTCCGTCCACCGTCGCGGCCCACTCCGCATCCCAGTTCTCACTCACGAGGAGATAGCCGGCGGACGGTGCGCCACTGACTAACTGGATTCGCATGGAACCTGGCACCCAGTCGCCAACGGTAACGGCCAGATTCGATGCCGGCGGCAATGGATTCGGAATGGCGCCGCGCCTGACGCCGAGTGCCGATTCGAGCAGTACGACGCGGTCGACGGGGAACTGCGGGTCGACGACGGTATTCGCGATCTGCGACGCGGATTCCGGCACGGCCGCGACGGGAATGAATCGCGCGTAGGGAATTGGCTGCTCGCGCTCGAACAACGTAGCCGGCGCGCCCGCCGACGTGGCAACGTTCGTCACCGTTCGGCGAAAGCCTGGGAGCGAGTCGGGCGCCGACGCCGCCGGGACGATCAGGTAGTTGACGGCGAAGAGATCCAGAACCTGCGGATCGCCGGCCCGCGCGAACGACAGGCTCTCCCCCTCGCGCGCGTTCACGACGTCGAACGCGTGCGGCTCGTTGCCATGATGGCCGTAGAGCTGGGAGATGTCGTCGGCCATGAGCGCCGCGCCCGGGTAGACGTCCACATCCCACACGCGGAAGGGACGAGGGACCGAGCGAAGGCGCGTCTTGATTGCGTCGCCGGCAAACAGCTCGTCGGGCGCGTCGCTGTAGTTCCAGAACGCGCGGTCGTTGAGCCACAGATCCGTTCCAACGAGTGCGATCAACACTCCGGCGAATACGCGCGGCCCGGCGAGACCGCGAGCGCGAGCGAAGGCGAGCGCGCCGGCACCCGCCAGCATCATACCGGCAACGAGGGCACTCGACTGAATCGTGCCGGCCGCGGCTGCCGCCATCGCGCCACGCTGTGGAAGTCCGACCTTCGCCTCGACATCCCGACCTAACGATTCTGCCATCGCTCCGAACACTCCGGTGATACCGAGCAAAGCGACGAGCACACCGACGATGAGCGCCCCGCGCGCGAATCGCGGCGCCGTACCGCTCGCCACGCGGTCCGCTCCAAACGCGGCTAGCGCGGCCGCGACGAACGCGACGATAAAGAGGGCCATCCCGGGCGCCCGCATCGACTTCGAGAAGGGGACGACTTCCCACCACAGGCGAAAGAACGGCGTCGACGCGCCGAGCGCGATGAGGAGGAACAGGAGCCCGATGCCGCCGAGCCAGAGTGTCATCCGCCGCCGCTGTTTGTCCGCCGCACCCACGACGGCGAGAGCGACAACCAGCAGCCCGAGGTACTCCGAGTGCAGCTTCGTCCCGTTAGGCCCCCAGTAGGTACCGTTGAATCTTTCGCCCGCGAACCGAGGGATCACGAGCTCCGGTATGTGCGCCCACGGGATCGCGTACGCGGCCGACCACTCGAAGTTGTGGAGCACCGAGCTGTCGCGAGGCGAGTACGGGATGTACGCGTAGAATGGCACGTACTGAATCGCGCTCACCCCGATGCCGACAATCACCGCTGCCGCGGCAAGGCCGAGCGACGTCACGCGCGCGCTCGGGGTCGTGACCGAGCCATCGCCTAACGTTAGATACAAGGCGAAGAGCCCCGTGGCGAGCAGGCCGTACTGCGCCATCTGTGGGTGAGGGCTCAGCATCATCAGCCCCACCGCCAGCGCGACGATGGCGTACCCCTCGAACCGCCGGTCGCGAATGCCGATCGTGAGGCCCGTGAGCGTCAGGGGAAGCATTGTCGTCACGAACAGCTTGCCGTCGTGCCCCGGGCTCACGTAGGACGCGATCACACCGGCCAGTTGGTATGCGAGTCCCCCAGCCACTGCGCCGGTCCACGACACTCGCCAGCGTCTCAGAAACCAGTAGGTGAAGAGTCCGGCGAGCACGTAGTGGATGACGAACCCGAGGTTCATCGCCACGTGGGTTGGCAGGACGAGTCGGAGCCATGCGGTGGGATACAGCAGGTCACCGCTCATGCCGGCGACGAACGGCATGCCGCCGAAGATCTCCGGATTCCACAGCGGCACGTTCCCGAGCTTCTTCCACCACTCGGCCGCCCAGGCGCGGTAGGCGTAACCGGACGAGTACTGGTCGTTGTACACGGTGGCGAGGAACGCGCCGCCGAGCATCGGGAGCGACATGATCGCGATCCAAAGGACGAAGCACGCGGTCGCGGTCAGTGTCGGATGGCGGGGCTCGAACACGACCGCGGGGGGACTGGCTTTGGTCGTGTTCTTGGATGTTGCTGGCTTGGTTTTCTTTCGTGGCATCGCGGATGATGAGTCGGGCCCCATCAGACAACTCAGGCAACGGTAGCGTGGTCACCCGGTGCTGTTTCAGATCATCCTGCTCGGGGCAATTCGAGATCATCGTGGCGCAGGCGCGGGCACTCGGCTCCGGCGGGCGCTGCGTGCCCGTGCTGCGGGCTCCTGACGGTCAGCTAGAGTGTGGCCGGAGGCGGGGCGTCGGGTGACGAGGCGTCGCACGGCGTCGCAGTGATCGCCGGACCTGGCAGAGCCGTAACCGTAAACCCTACGCAGGTCCGGCGGCGCCGACTGCGAGCGCGTTCCGCCACGAGCCCGACGCCCGGCCGACCAGACCGCGATGCCAACCGTAAAGCCGTCAGGCAGCCAGCAGCAAGCAGCCCCTAGACGCGAACCGCCAACGGCGGCAACGCGTCTTCTATCTCCCGCCGGTGCGGTTCGAGCCACGGCGGCAGCACGAGGTGCTCGCCGAGCGTCGCGAGGTCCTCATCGACCGTGAATCCGGGCCCGTCGGTGGCGATCTCGAACAGCACTCCGCCCGGCTCCAGGAAGTAGACGGACTTGAACCAGAACCGGTCGATGACCTCGGTCGGCCGGCGCTTGGCGGCGGCGAGGCGTTCGCGCACGGCGAGCTCCGTGGCGTCGTCGGGCACGCGCCACGCGACGTGATGGATCCCGCCCGTCCCCCACGACCCCCGCGACTCGTTAGGTACCGCGCGGATGTCGAGGTGGCGGCCCGACCCGCCGCCGTTGATGGTGTAGCGACGCCAGCCGTTCTCCTCCCCGACCATCGCGAAGCCCAGAATCTCGACCAGAAAACTCGCCGTTTCCGCGACGTCGCGTTCCCAGAGCCGCACGGCGTGGAGGCCGCGAATCTGATGCGGCGCCGGCACCGGGCTCTGCGACCACGGTGCGAACTCGCGCTCGTCCGCGGTCTCTACCAGCGCGAGTTCCAACCCGTGCGGATCCGTCAGGCGGACCGCGTGCTCACCGTGGCGAACTTCTCGCTCACCGAGGTTCGCGCCCGCTGACGCCAGCCGGTCCTCCCAGTACTCCAACGAGCCCATCGGGATCGCCAGCGACACCTCGACCGCGAGCCCAACTCCTTTCTGCACCGGTGGCAGCTTTGGCCACGGAAAAAACGTTAGATCGGCGCCGGGGTGCGCCTCACCGTCCGCATAAAAGAGGTGGTACGTGTCCGGCACGTCCTGGTTCACGGACTTCTTCACGAGCCGCATGCCAAGCGAGCCGGTGTAGAAATCGACGTTTTCCTGCGGATCGCCGGCAATGCACGTAACGTGATGAATTCCCGTGACGGTGCTCATGACGAATTCCTCTGGATCGGACGCTGCTGGTTCTCGTACACCCTTCAAGGTATTCTAGCTTCAACGTCCAGCTTCGACAGCCATGTCCACGATATCCCGCCGCGACTTCGTCGCCCGCTCCGGCACCTGTGCCGCTCATCTTGCTCTCGCGGCCGCGGTGGCGCCCGATGCGCTGCGCGCCGCGTGGGCTCGCATGCCACTCGGTTCGGTCGTCGCCACCGAGCCGTTCGGGTCGCTCGAACAGGTCGCTGATGGCATCTGGGCGCTGATCTCGACCCCGTTAGGCGGCGACCGCACGACCCTCTCGAACGGCGGCATCATTGCGGGCCGCTCGGGCGTCGTTGCGATCGAGGGATTCAACCAGCCCGCAGGCGCCGCCTGGCTCGGCGCGAAAGCCCGCGAGCTCACGGGACGATGGCCGACGCACGTGGTCGTTACGCACTATCACGCCGACCACGCCAACGGCGTCGCCGGTTATCTGTCGCCGGACGGCACGACCGGCAAACCGGCAGTGCGCACGACCGAGCGTACGCGCGACCTCGTGCTCCAAAGGAATCAACCCGTGGACGACGCGCGAACCGCCGCGCTGCAGCAGACCGTCCCCGTTCCGCCCACCGGAGAGACGACGATCGATCTCGGGAACCGCCGCGTTCGTGTCGTCCCACGGCTCGGCCACACAGACAGCGATCTGTCGCTCGAGGTCGAGGATCCGAGCGTCGTGTTCTGTGGCGATCTCGTATGGAACGCGATGTTCCCCAATTACGTGGACGCGATCCCGTCGAAGCTGTCGGCTTCGGTGAACGCGCTGCGCCGTGACCGAAAGACGATCTATGTTCCGGGCCACGGTGCGCTGGCACGTGAACCGGAGTTCAATCGCTACGTCGCCGTGCTGGGCGAGGTGGAACGGGCGGCGCGGAAGGCGCACGACGCCGGCACCTCCGCCGCCGATGCGGGCGCCGCATTCACGCTGCCGGCATCGCTGGGCGAATGGACGCTGTTCAACAAGGTGTTCTTCGAGCGAGCGTTCAGTGCCTGGTACCGTGAGCTGGGCGGCTGATCAAGAGCGATTGGCGATTGGCAGCGACCACCACATTGGCCTCAACATCATCCGGTACGACGAGACCACCGGGCAGTATTCCTCGTACAACGTGGGAGCCCCACTGTCCCCTGGATGTCACCAAGCAGACCTGACAACAGGGTAGGCGACCGACGCGCGCGAGCCCGCCTCAGAGACCTCGCGCACACATGAACCGGAGTGTAGGTCTGTGGCATGCATCGATTCGCGCTGCTCGCCCTGGTGATGGGCTCGGGCATTGACGCTTGCGACTCGACGGGACCGCGACCTCCGGCGGTGTTCGTCGAGCCCGCGAGGCTGACGATCGAGGACGGGCAGACGGCGACGCTCACCGCGAAGCTGCGGAACCCGAAAGCGCGAACCGTCACCTGGTCTTCGTCGAATCGGGCGGTCGCAACTGTCGATGCCGCGGGCAATGTCACGGGCGCTACCAACGGGACGGCGAGCATCGTCGTGCGGATGACCGACGACACCACGGTCAGCACGACCGTGCCTGTAACCGTGAGCGGGCCGCCTGTTGCGACCGTGACCGTCAGCCCTGCGGCGCCGATCGTCTACGTTGGCTTCGCCCGACAGCTCTTTGTCCAACTCCGCTCTGCCAAAGGCCAGCAGCTGCGCGGCCGGACCGTGACGTGGACGACGCCCGACCCGAGCACCATCGATGTATCGGCGGCCGGGATCGCGCGAGGGCGTGCCCCCGGCGGGCCGCTCACGGTCGTGGCGTCGAGCGAAGGCCGTACCGGCAGCACTCAGGTCCGGGTCGCGTACTCGGCCGAGGTCTGCCCGTTCGTCGCGACGCTGGCGCTGGGCCAGCGCACCGACGGGACGCTCGCGTTAGGTGACTGCGAGTACCCGGTCGACGACTCGTACGTCGACATCTACGAGGTCACGATGCCGGCGACCGGAACGATCCAGGTCGACATGACGAGTGGTGACGTCGATTCCTACCTGGGGCTGTTCGACGCTGGCGGAGCCTTCCTGGCCGAGGACAACAATTCCGGCGGGGGTCGGAACGCACGCATCGAGCGCCAGGTCTCTCCCGGCAAATATCGCGTCTGGGCCAACACGCTCTCCGGGTCGGTCACGGGCACTTATTCGCTGATCGTCTCGCAGCGCTGAGGCGCGGACCTGCCGGGGACGGGGGACGGACGACGCACGACGCACGACGGACGACGGAGCACGGCGAACTGCGCACTAAACGCCGTCGTCCGTCGCCCGTCGATCGGCTAGCGGCTGTCGCCACCAGCCCGCGACGAGTCGCCGTGTTTCCGATGTCCACCCTGCTCGCGCCGCTCCTTCATCGCCGCCATGTTCGCGTCGAGCTGCTTCTGCTGATCGGCGTTCAGGATGGTTCGGAGCGTGGCGATCTGCTGGTCGCGCTGACGCTCCATCTGCGCGCGGACCTGCTCCATTTTCGCACGTGCGGTGGCGGTGTCGCCACGCTCGCGCGCTGCACGCGCTTCCTTCATGACCGCGCCGAACTGCTCGCGGGTCTTCTTCATTTCCGGCGCCTGCTCCTTGCGGATTGCCTTGAGCCGGTCCTTCTGTGCGTCCGTCAGGTTGATGCCCTCGAGGAGCATGCCACCCGGGCCGCCGCGACGTCCGCCATGCTCACCACGCCATTGGCGATGGTCACGCTGCGTGGAGTCGGGTCGAGCATTCGGCGTGGACTGCGCGGCGGCCGCACCGGCAGCGCCAACGACGAGGGCAAAACCGAATCCCATTCTGGTCAGGGTCTTACGCATGTGCTTCTCTCCCTACTGCGAGATGTCCGCCCGCGCTGGCGCCGCGCTCGAGAGTGAGCCGGGCCTGACGGGATGAATCCGAGGAGGCAACCACCGCCTCGGGCGCTTCGGATCATGGTACCGGGTACTGGCGGGGCCGGGTCCGGAAATTGGCACGAATGGCACGGGGGCGATGCGAATTGCACGCGCAGGGTTCGGGAGGGCAGAATACGGCGAGGGTAGCACACCGGACCACGCCCATTCCCCACCAATGGCCGACGCCAACTACATCACGTCGACGCTCACCGACCTCGTTCGCACGAGGTCCATCAACCCTGCCTTCTCCGACGGCGAGCCGAGTGACGAGCGCGAGATCGCGACCCGACTCGGCACGATGATGCGTGCGTTAGGCATGGAGATCACGGAATACGAGCCCGAACCGGGACGTGTCAGCGTGGTGGGCCGGCTGCGTGGGAGCGGCGGCGGGCGATCGCTCATGCTGTACGGTCACATCGATACGGTCGGCGTCACGGCCATGCCCGAGCCGTTCTCCGCCACCGTACGGGGCGGCAAGCTCTACGGTCGCGGCGCGTACGACATGAAAGGCGGTGTCACCGCCTGTCTGGCGACCGTCAAGGCACTCCGCGATGCCGGAACCAGGCTGCGCGGCGACGTCCTCGTGACGTGCGTGGCCGATGAGGAGGTGGCGAGCATTGGGATGGCCGAGGTGCTGAAGCACGTCCGTGCCGACGCGGCCGTCGTGACCGAGGCTACCGAGCTCCGCGTCTGTCTCGCGCACCGCGGATTCAGCTGGATCGAGGTGGAAACGTTAGGCGTCGCCGCCCACGGGAGTCGCTTCGACCTGGGAATCGACGCCAACATGCGCATGGGGCGATTCCTCGCCCGGCTCGATCGGCTCGAGCAGGACCTCCGCGCGCGGAAGCCGCACGCGCTCGTCGGCCCGCCGTCGCTCCACGCGGCGGTCCTGCATGGCGGGACGGGGACGAGCACGTACGCCGACCGATGCCGCCTCGAAATCGAACGGCGCACGGTCCCCGGCGAGACCGAGGAGCAGGTGGTGTCCGAGATCCGCGCGATCACCGACGCGCTCGCGACCAACGACCCGACGTTCCGCGCGACCGTCCGCCCCATGTTGACGCGAGGCTCGTTCGAGGTCGCGCGCGATGCTCCGATCGTCGACGCCATCCTCGGCGCCGCCACCAACGTCCTCGGCGCGAAGCCGGAGGTGATCGGCGAGCCGTACTGGATGGACGCAGCACTGCTCGCCGATGTGGGTATCGATACCGTGGTCATCGGACCATCCGGTGCAGGTGCGCACGCCCTCGAGGAATGGGTCGACCTCGGCTCCGTAGGTCAGCTGACCGACATTCTCACTGCCGCAGCTACGGAGTTTTGCCGTTAGGCATCTACTTGTTGCCGAACGGTCTTGCCGGCACGCTCCGAAGGTATAGCCAAATCGCGTGGATCTCCGCGTCGGTCATCCCGCGGAACACCTTCCACGGCATGAACTCATCGAGCTGACTGCCGTCGGGCCGTTTGCCCTCGCGCAGCGCTCGCGCCAGATCCGCCTCGGTCCAGCTCCCGATGCCGGCCGGCGTCAGGTTCGACGCCGGCGGGAGTCCAGGTGGACCGGCCACACGTCCACCGGACAAGCCATAGCCGTGACATCCATGGCAACCGGCGATGTCCGCGAGGTACTTACCGTACACCGCGGTCGTATCCGCGGGCACGGAGGCGGGTGGCGTGATGTGTGGAGTTTTCCCGGCAACGAGAATGTTCATCTTGCCCGCGGCGAGCAGCGCGCGGCCTACCGGCCCGAATCCCGATCGAGGCACCTCCCGGTCCACGGGCGGTACCTGTTTCAGGAAGGCGATCACCGCGCCGAGGTCTTCCTGACTCAGATGCGTGAACACCTCGCTCGGCATCACAACGAGCGAACGCCCATCACGGCGTACGCCTCGCCGAATGGCGCGCACGAAGTCCATGTCGGAGTAGTCTGCTCCGATCCCTCCCTTTCCTCGCGTGAGATTGGGTCCGGCCACGGTCCCGATCGCGGGGCTGCTCGAGTAGACGGCACCGCCGAGGTATGGGTGACACGCGCCCTGCTGAAATGGGCAGGACGGCTGCTTGCCGCCGTCCTCGTACTCCTGGCTGTCGGGGCGGTGGTCGTGTACGCCGCGAGCGAGCGGAAGCTGCGCCGGACGTACGACGTCACGGTCGACTCCGTCCACGTGCCGACCGATTCCGCATCCGTTGCACGCGGCGAGCACCTCGCGCGGAGCGTCGTCGACTGCACGCTTTGCCACGGCGATGATCTCGGGCCATGACCTGCTCGAGCGTCGCCGTCGCGTCCGCCGCCGCGGCGGCCGATCGCCAGGCGATGTGTCCGTCGGGGCGGACGAGCACCGCACCGTCTGCATCGATCCCGTAGGCAGCGCGCCAGTCGTCTGAGCCGACCCGGATCTCCGGCCCGCCGATCGATGCAACGCCTAACGTGATACCGAGCGCGCGGGTGACGTCGCGGACCGCCTCCTGCCACGCCTTGCCGTCGGCGCCGGTCACGAGCACGAAACCCGTTCCGAACAGATCCAGCGTCGACGTTCGATCGCCGCGGATGTCCACCCAGGCGTGTGGCGCGCGACTGCCAACACACGCCGGCCCGGTCGGCTCGATCACCGCTGGCCGCTCACGCTCGGCACCGGCGACGATGGCGCCTGACGAGTACACGACGCCCAGGTCCGCCGCCAGGGCGGACACACCCTGCAGGCGTCCCAAAGAGCGCAGGACGTTCCGTTCACCGGAGGGACGTCGCTCCGGGTCGTACGAGTCGAGCAGTGCGTCGCCCGCATTCCCGGACAGGACGGCCGCGAGCTTCCACATCAGGTTGTGCGCCGACTGGATGGCCGTGTTCATCCCCGTGCCGCCAGTTGGTGCGGTGCGATGCGCCGCATCACCCACGAGGAACACGTTGCCAACGCGGAAGCGCTCAGCGACCTCGGCCCCGATCTCGACGATCTGGCAGTCAAGCACGCCGACCTCGAGGTCCGGCCGACCGGCCGAGCGCCTAACGATATCGACGAGATCGGCCGGGCTGAGTGTGGAGATCGGCCGCACGTCACTGCGCCAGGGCGTGGCCAACAGCCAACGTCCGTCGTCGCTCGTCGGCACTGCGACAGACGGCGTTGGTCCACCGAGGCCCTGCAGCATGTATAGGCCGTTCAGCTCGGGACCGACGATCGAGCCGATGTCGCCGCGGAACAGGATGCTCAGGTACTCCCCGATGCGCTCCACTCCTTGCGTCGGGATGCGCAGTCGTCGACGAACCGGGCTGTTGGCGCCATCCGCCGCCACGAGATACCGCGACCGGATATCGGTGCGCACTCCGGTAACGCGATCGACAATCGCTGCGCGAACGCCGGCCTCGGTCTGCTCGAGATCGACGACCTCGGTCGAGAATCGGACCTCCGCGTTCGGATAGCTCCGCGCATGGTCCAGCAGAATCGGCTCCAGGTGATCCTGGGCCAACAAGGCGGCCCAGGTCGGACTGAACGCGGCGGCTTCGTCGGCGGTTGGATAGCCGAGCGATCGACGCTCGAGCTCCGGGCCCGACAGGTTGTCGCGGATGGAGTTGGAGAAGCGGGCGGACATCGCCGCCTGGCGTACGCGATGCTCGATTCCCCACGACCGGAACAGCTCCATGGTACGGGTGCTGATGCCGGTGGCCTTCGGGTGGATCGACGTGGAACCGTGTCGCTCGACGACGAGCGAGCGGACTCCAAGGCGTGACAGAATGATCGAGCTGCACAAGCCGGCCGGGCCGGCGCCAACGATCAGAATTGGAACCTGCATACGCATATCCCTCACACGTGTCGACGGTTGGCTCCGCTGCCCTTGCCTCTGGCGCTGGAGCGACTAATTTCACACTACAACCTGTCCGATCAATTTGACAAAGTCAATCCCTAAGCGTTCGTACAACCAGAGGGCCCGCGCCGAGGGTGCGGCGGAGACGCGGCGCCGGATCATCGACGTCACTCGCGACCTGCTGACACGCGCGCCACTCGAGAACGTGTCGCTGCCGGCGATCGCGGCCGAGGCGGACGTCGCGCGGTCGACGGTTTACGCGATCTTCGGTTCGCGTGAGGGGCTGATGGTCGCGGTGGCGGAGGACCTGCTCGATCGCGGTGGGTTCGCGCGAATCGGCGAGGCGCTCCGCGGCCCGGACGTGGTCCGGGCCTTCGAGATCAGCATGGACGTCGCCATGGAGCTCTACTCGCAGGAGCACAAGGTGAGCTGGGCGCTGCTCTCGCTCGCGGCGGTGGACCGCGACGCATCGAGTGCGGCGGCGCGGCTCAATCGCGGCCGACGCGAAGGCATGCGGAAGATCGCGCAGCGCATGCACGACCAGGGCGCGCTCCGCGACGATGTGACGGTGGACGAGGCGGCGGACGTGCTGTGGCTCATCACGAGCTTCGAGACGTTCGGGCAGCTCTATCGCGACCGGAGCCTAACGCCGAAGCAGGTCGGTGAACGGCTGATGGCCATCACGCGGCGAACGCTGTACAAGCCTAACGACTAGCGAACTCGGCGCATCTGTCGAAGCGGTCGCCTCCCGGCGAAGTCCGGGAGGCAGGAAATGAGCGTCCGGAGGCTGTTCCCATTGAAGCAACTCGTTGCGAGTGGAGTCGTCCCGTCCTCGGAGCGATCCGCCTGATCAGTGGGTTCCGGCCGTTTCCGTTCCCCCATTTTCTGGGTATTGCATGGCGTCGCAAGCCAGTCGAACCGCGGCCGATCGTGAATCGTGGATCAGGCGTTAGGCTGATGCCCAGATGACCGCCTGCTCCATGAGCTCCGGCGTCACGCCGTGCCCGCCGTCGAACTCGTGATATTCGACGTCGTAGCCAGCGGCTCGGAGCTGCGGGACGATCTGGCGGCTCGTTTGGTCGATCGGGAGCACCGTGTCGCTCGTGCCGTGCGTGATGAATACCTTCGGCTTGCCGGTCGTCGTTCGGCTCACGACGAATCCCGGCGAGAACGCGACGATACGGGAAAACAGGTCGCCGTTGATGAGCCCGAGCGACAGCGAATAGGTGGCGCCATCGGAGAAGCCGATGATGCGGACGCGGGTCGGGTCGATGCGCACGCGTGAGAAAACCGATGTCAGCGCGCGATTTATGAAATTGACATCCCAGTCGAAGACGCCTCCGATGGCGTCCCACGTGGCGCCCCGCGCGTCCGGTGCCACGAGCACCAGGCCCGTTGTGTCGGCGAGGGGACGCATTGGGGTCACGAGCTCCGATGAATCGCGGCCGGCGCCATGCAGGACGAGCGCGAGCGGCGCCGGTGTGTCGGAGGCGTAGCTCGTTGGCACGTATAGCAGGCCATCCCGTCCGCTCTCGAGGCCCAGCGGATAGATCCCGGGGGAGGTGGATCCCGTTGGAGTTGCCACGCGCGCGGCGAGACGACCGGTACCCGCGCCGGCGTTCGGGTCGGTGCCGCCGAGGCACGCACTGGTCGCGAGCGCGAAGGCGCCAAGCGTGGTCCGCTTGAGCGCATCACGGCGCGAGATCGGGGCCTCGAAGAGTGGAGGAAGATGGTCGGACATTGAGCGTGCCAGGGACAGAGTCTCTATACGGACGCATCGAGAAGCGCCCGTAGCCAACCGCGTTGGGACAAGGCGCACAGTTCCGTGGCGAACGTACGGCACGGGACGTGTAGCGAATACGACGCTCGCGACACGGAGGAGTCAATGCCAATCGGTCACGCACGTTCATCGCTGGCGGGAGTTGGTCTTCTGCTCGTCCTGCACGCGGCTTGTCGCCCAGGCGCGCAGGGCGCGGCGTCCGGCGATACCGCGAAGCCATCAACGAGCGCCGATACCGGCAAGTCTGCCGCGTCATCCATCGCACGAACCGATTCGGTCGTGCTGCGCACCGACAAGCAGCAGTATCGCTCGGGTGAGCAGATGACGCTGACGTTCGAGAACCGCAGCGCGAGCACCTACGCGTTCAACCCCTGCCAGCGGTCGGTCGAGCGGGAGAGCGGCGGTTCGTGGAGTGCGGTTCCCGAGGAGGGGCGAATGTGCACGATGGAGGCGTGGATCCTCGACCCGCACGGGAGCCGATCCGGCCCGACGGAGCTGCCGGCGTCGCTCGCGCCGGGACGGTATCGGGTGGTGGTGCGGATGTCGGTGGAAGGTGCGGGTGGAGGGTCGTCAGCGGTGAGCGCGGTCAGCGAGCCGATCTCGGTCTCCTAAGCGGCAAGCGGCAGGCGGCTCCCTTGCCCGGATTGGGTAGGAGTCCTACATATTACGTGTAGAACTCCTACCCATTGAGGCTGTGGCGAAATCCACCGGACCATCCAAGAGCGAGCTCCTCAAGGGAACGCTCGACATGCTCATTCTGCAGACGCTGACCGTTCAGCCCCTCCATGGCTACGCGATCGCGCAGCAGATCGAGCTCCTGTCCGATGCCGTCCTCTCGGTCGAGCAGGGCTCCCTCTACCCCGCCCTCGAGCGGCTCCAAAAGCGCGGCTGGGTCACCTCGAAGTGGGGTGAGTCGCCCACGGGGCGACGCGCCCGGTACTACACCCTCACCGCGGCCGGCCGCCGCCAGCTCGGCGACGAGATCTCGGACTTCGACCGCGTGCTGCTGGCGATCAACCGCGTCATGCGGCGGGCGTGACGTTAGGCATGCGACTCCTGGACGTACTCCGCTATCGCCTTCGCGTGCTGTTCCATCCGCGGCGCCACGCGACTGAACTCGACGAAGAGATCCGCTTCCACCTCTCGCTCGAAGCGATGCAGCGCGAGCACGCCGCCCGCGGGACCGCCTCGGGCACCGACGCGCAGTGGGCTGCGCGGCGACGGTTCGGCAACCTCACAACGACCAAGGAAGAGGCACGCGAGATGGCTGGTCTCGGATTCTTCGACACGACCGAGCAGGACGTGCGATTCGCGCTGCGATCGTTCCGTCGCTCGCCGGGCTTCACCGCGGTCGCCGTGCTCACACTCGCCGTGGGCATCGGCGCGAACACGGCGATCTTCAGTGCCGTGAACGCGATGCTCCTCAGGCCACTGCCGTTCGAGGCGCCGGAGCGCCTGATGCAGGTGAGCCTCACCGTCCCGGCCCGCGGCGATTCGCCGGGGCGCGACGACATCCCGTGGTCGTACCCGAAGTTCGCCGTGTTTCGGAAGGCGCAGACGATCTTCAAGGATCTCACGCTGTGGAGCGCGTCCGAGGGCACGATCCGCGTCGGCCCCGACGCCGAACGCGCGAGTTTCGAAGTGGTCGACGGGCACTATCTCCCGACGTTTGGCGTTCGCCCGGCAATCGGCCGGAACTTCAGCGCCGAGGAGGACGGGACACCCGGTGGAGCGAAGGTGCTGATGCTGAGCGACGCGTTCTGGCAGCGACGGTTCAACGCCGATTCCGCCGTGATTGGCCGGTCGCTCTCGCTCGACGGAGACCCGTTCACGATCGTCGGCGTGCTGCCCGCCGGGTTTCGCGGCATCTCGGGCAGGGCCGAACTGTTCGTGTCGTTCATGTCGCAGGACGCCCAGATGCTCAATGAGCCGCAGTCGCACGGCTGGGACATGGTCGCGCGGCTCAAGCCGGGCGTCACGCCGGAACGCGCGAAAGTGGCCGTGCGACAGCTGGGCGGCGTGGTCGCCGACGCGTACCCGAATCGAAGCATCAAGACCGAGCGATGGGGAGCGATCGCGAGAGAGCTCGACCGAACGCGGGTCGATCCGGTGGTGCGACGCTCCCTGCTCGTCCTGTTGGGTGCAGTGGGGCTCGTCCTGCTCATCGCCTGCGCGAACGTGGCCAATCTTTTCCTCGTGCGCGCGGCCGGACGTCGGCGGGAGATCGCCGTTCGCCTCGCCATCGGGGCCGGACGGCGCCGACTCGTCAGGCAACTGCTCACCGAGAGCGTCGTGCTCTCCACGCTCGGCGGGCTCGCGAGCGTCGTCATCGCGTGGTGGGGTGTGAAACTGCTCGCCGCGCTCGATCCGACCACGACGCTCCGCATCCGGCTCGGCGGCATCGGCGCGGTCTCGTTCCAGTCGATCCGGCTCGACCCTCCCGCGTTCGCCTTTGCCGCCGGGCTCACGATCGTGACGGGGCTGGTTTTCGGCCTCGTGCCTGCGCTGCAGTCCACGCGTCCGTCGCTCGCCGGCGATTTGAAGAGCGAGACGGGCTGGCTCGCCGGGCCGCGCGGCCTAACAAGTCGCAACGCGCTGGCTGTCCTCGAGATCGCGCTGGCGGTGGTGCTGCTCGCCGGCTCGGGACTCATGATCCGCAGCCTCGCGAAGCTCATCGGCGTCCGCCCGGGATTCGATGCCGAGCGGGTGCTCACGATGCGGTCCAACCTGATTGGTGTGGGACCGGATTCTTTGCCGGCGTTCTACGATCAACTCGTGACGCGCCTGGCGTCGATTCCCGGAGCGACGAATGTCGGACTCGCCGACTGCCCGCCGCTCAACGGTGGCTGTAACGGGACGATACTCGTTCATCGAGATCGTCCCGCGCCCGCCCCGGGAACTGAGCCGAACGTCGGAGTCCACTGGGTGACGCCCAGCTGGTTCGCCACGATGCACGTGCCGCTCAGGTCGGGACGAGTGTTCGCCAACAGCGATCGGCTTGGAACGCAAAAGGTGGTTGTCGTGAGCGAGACCGCCGCTCGCAGATATTGGCCCGGGCAGGACCCCATCGGGCGGCCGGTCAGTGTTTTCCAGGGCGGATTCGATGAGGATACGGCGTATGTCGTCGGCGTCGTCGGTGATGTTCGGTTCGGTACGCTGGATTCACTCCCCGACCCCGACGTCTACCTCTCGTATTATCAATCCCCGCGTGGCCGCATGATGATGTTCGTACGAACGGCGGGCGATCCGCGATCGCTCATTGGTGCCGTGCGTCGAGAGGTGGCGGCATTGGCGCCAGGCATGCCGCTCTATGACGTCCGGCCGATGCGCGAACGCGTAGCGGATGCCATGGGGTACGCCCGGTTCAGCGCGACCCTGCTCGCCGCGTTCGCGGCGGTGGCGCTCGCGCTGGCGGGGTTGGGCACGTACGGGGTGATTTCGTTCGGGGTATCGCAGCGGACGAAGGAGATCGGCATCCGAGTGGCCCTCGGGGCAACACGCGGGAACGTCTTGCGCCTGGTCGTCGGTCAAGGCGTGGGGTTGGCCGTGGTCGGCGCGGCATTGGGTCTCGCTGGTGCGTTGGCGACGACTCGCGTGCTGCGATCGCTTCTCTACGGCGTTGGGCCGTCGGATCCCGTGACGTTGGTATCGATCGTTGCGGTGTTGGTGGTCGCGGTGATCGTGGCGAGCTGGCTGCCAGCCCGTCGAGCGGCCGGCGTGCATCCAGCGGAGGCATTGCGCTCGTAATTTTTGCTGCCGCCTGGCCGCTGCTGGCTGCGTGCTGCTCGCTACTATTGCGTGCTGCGGGCGGCTGCTGGGCTGGTAGCCGAGTGCTGCGCGCTACTGCCGCGTGCTGCGGGCTGCTGCCATTAGCCCAACGAGCCAACAGCCAGCGTCAGCCAGCGACCAGCACGAGCATCCAGCCACCAGCCACCAGCCACCAGCCACCAGCCGCTGTGTCGCCCGTCGCCCGTCGTCCGTCGTCCGTCCCCGGCAGTCGCCAGTCGCCAGTCCAGTCGCCTGTCCCATTCCGCGACATTCGTGTCCTGATATTCACAACCCGGCAGCGCCGCCCCGCGATACATTGACCCGGGCCGCCCAGCGGGGCAAAATCTCATTGGGTCCGTAATCGCGTTGTTGCGAAAGCCGCCTAACACGAGAGTCGCCGAGGAACGATGCCCACGGACCAGATCTTCCGTCGCGTGGTTGGGTACGGACTCCTGCTCAGCGCGGTCGATGCCGTTGCCGGGCGCCTGCTGCACGCCGCTCCGGATCCGAGCGTCGTGCTCTCGCTCGGCGCAACCGCGTGGGTGGCCTATCGGCTCGCAGAGACCAAGGCGACGCGACTCGCCTTCCCGGCCTCGATGACACTGTTCATCGTGTACATCGCCGCGTTCGTGCTGTGGACCCGGCTCCTCGTGGGCTGGAATGGCTCGGTACCCTGGCATCCCCGCTCCATCACCTGGATGACGGTGTTCGTGGTCTCGGCGCCCATCATCGCACTCACCGCCCAACTCCTGGGCAGCCGCGCTGGAACACGAGCTGGCACGAGGCCAACATCAGTGGAGTAGCAAAACGGCCACGACCCCGGTGACGCGAACCACGACGATCGTCAGGAGAATGGCCGCTACGACCGAACGCGGCGCGTGAGGCGCTGCACCGCGCAGGCCCAGCCACAGTAACACGAGCACGTAAACCGACCGAACGTCGATCTCGCCCGCGAGCGTCCGGAATACTTCCGAGTCTGTCCGGCCCAGCAGCGCCGATGGGTTGGTGAATGGTGGGTTTCGAAGGTCGATATCCATAGAGTTCGGCAACAATGCGCCCGCCACGCTCGCGAATGCGACGGTGGCGAGCGTAAACGCCACGTACACGTGCATGAGAATGGCGAGCGCTGTTATCCAGGCTACGTTGACGCGCCAGGCCCTGGCAGCCAACCATGCGACCAGAGACGCGAAAAACACCGTCGGCCCCACCGTCAGGATCTGAATGAGCAGACCGCCAAGCAGCTTGATTGGCGTGATAGCTGGCTGGTAGAAGATGAACAGACTCCCGAATCGGATGCCGACGGCGGCGAGCAGGGCGAGCTTCCACGAGGGATCCACTGCGATCCCGCGAAACGCGGTGACCGGATCGACCACCAGGTTTGCGAGCCGCGCCCCGGCGCCCGATCGAGGCGCCGGGGCGTTCGAAATCGATGTCACGGGCAGCAGCCGACCGATGACGCGTAGCAGGTACCTGACCACAGGGTCACGGTACACGCTCCGCAGCTGATGTTCTTCGAGATCGCGAGCGTGATGACCGTGACGCAGCCCAACGACGTCCCGCAGATGCCTGTCTGCGTGAGCGCCGCGGTCCCGCCGGCGACGTCTCCGAGGTCGTTGTCATCGAGCTCGATGCTACCCGCGGGAGACTGCGCGGCCGCCGCGTCTTCTGCGGACAACATCTGTCGATAGTCCGCGTCTTTCCACGCTCGGATGGTTTCATGGTCGTGCATGGGTTCTCCTGCGCTGAGAAGTCAGTCGTTCAGTCTGGTGTTGGCGCCGCCGCTGCCGGGCGACGCAATCGGGCTACGAGCCCGCGGACCTCCGCGTCGGTTCACGGCGAAGGCAGCCATCGCCGGAGTTGAAACAGCGGTTGGCGCTAGGCGAAGACTCGACGCTTACCCGTTAGGTGTGACGCGTCGCATTCGTTCGCCGAGCAGCGATCGGCGTGGTCGTGTGTGACCGACCCTGACGGGCTCTGAGCCGCGGCCAGTTCGGCATACATCCCCCGCGCGCGAAGCAGCTGCGGGTGTGTGCCCCGCTCGACCACGCGTCCGTTGCGGAGCGCGAGGATCTGATCGGCCGTCCGTACGGCCGAGAGTCGGTGCGCGATGACGATCCGCGTGCAGTGAAGGCGCTCGAGGTTCGCGTTGAGCGCGGCTTCCGCTGCCACGTCGAGATGGCTGCTCGCTTCGTCGAGCAGTAGAATCGACGGACGCGGCGCGATCGCGCGGGCGATCGCGAGTCGCTGACGCTGGCCGCCCGACAGATTGCTTCCGCCTTCGGCGACACGGGTCTCGTACGCCATGGGCAGGCGGCGGATCTCGTTGGCCAACCCCGCGATGTCGGCAGCGGCGTCGATCTGCTCCGCACTGGCCGCCGGTGTGTTGAGCAGGATATTGCTCCTGAAGGATCCGGCGAATGCCGCAGAGTCCTGCAGCACGACGCCACACCATCGACGAACGTCGCGCGGATCGAGATCGGACAGCGGAATGCCGTCGTACAGGACTTCGCCCGCAGTTGGCTGATAGAGTCCGAGCAGCAGCATGAGGATCGTGCTCTTGCCCGATCCTGTGGGACCCACGATACCGAGCTTCTGGCCAGACGAGATGGAGAACGACACGTCGTCGACGATCATCGGTCCGTCGGGCGAGAACCGATACGAGAGCCCGCGAACGTCGATGCGCCCGGCGAGCCGCGCGGACGGCGCGCGCCGTGAAGCGTCCGGACCTCGCTCCGGCTCGGCGTCGAGCACGTCGGTGAGCCGTTCGACGTAGGCATCGAGCAGCTGGAGTTGCTGCGTGCTCTGGACGAGCGACGTGACCGGCGTGAGAAACGACGCGGCGAGCGTGGTGAGCGCGAGCATCGTCCCGAGCGGCATCGACCCGTGAGCGACCAGGTAGGCCCCGTACCAGAGCAGGACCAGGGGCGAGGCCGTTCGCGCTAAGCCTAACGCGCATTCGACCTTGGCACTGAGGTAGCCTCGCTCCACCGATACGCAGAGCTGCCGTCGAAACAGCTCGACCCAGCGATCATACGCCCGCTGCTCGCCCGCCGAAGCCTTGATGTAGGCCATGCCCTTCATGAGCTCGACCAGGCAACTCTGCTCGTCGGTCGTGGCGACGACGGTGCGCTGCGCGAGGTCGCGAAGCGACCGCAGAGACGCGAAGGCGAGCGCGGCCTGAGCGAGCGCCAGAGCGGCGGCGAGGGTGGCGAGTTGCGGTGAGACGACGAACATGATCAGGAGGAACAGCACGCTGAGCGGCCCGTCCAGCACGAACGAGAGCAGCTGAGTGGTGAGGATCTCGCGGATCATCGTGTTGCTCGACAACCGCATCAGAAGGTCACCGCTCGTCTTGCCCTGAAAGAACCGGTATGGGAGGGTCAGCAGGTGCTCGAAGAATCGTTGCGTGAGACGCGCGTCGAGCCGCGCCTGGAGCCTGGTCATCACCAGGCTCCGCACGAACGCGGTCACGGATCTCCCGAGGACCACGACGGTCATCGCCGCCGCCATGAGGCCGAGTGACACGGATGATTCGCGTGCGTCCACGACCAGTTTCGTGAACAGCGGCCCGGCGAGTCCGGCCGCCTGGAGGAGCACGGACGCGACGACGATCTGCCCGAGCGCGAGCTGCGCTGGCTGATCGCGAAACATGGCGGCGAGATACCAGACCCAGAGCGGCCATCGAGTTTTCGGGCGCCTAACGACGTCGGCTCGCGGCTCGAGCGTCAGCACCGTCCCGGCAAAACCGGCGGCGAACTCGTCACGCGCCATGGTACGACGCCCGGTGGCGGGGTCGACGATCGTCACTCGGCGCGGCCCCCACCGCTCGACGACGACGAAGTGGCGATGCTGCCAGTGCGCGATCGCCGGCAAGGCGACGGCCTCGAAGCGCTCCGGTCGGACACGGTGAGCGTGCGCCGCCATGCCGAATCGATCCGCCGCGGCAACGAGCGTGCGAATGCGCGTGCCGTCGCGACCGGCGTTGCACAGCGCTCGACACTCCGTCGCCGCGTCGTGTACGCCATGTGCCGCAAGCACCATCGCGAGACAGGTCGGCCCGCAATCGTCCGCCGCGAGCTGAGGGTACCACGGAACTCGGAGCGTCTTTTTCATTGGCCGCCTCGCACGCCGATCGTCACTCGGGGTGGCTCGAGCGCCAACAACGACGGTACGCGCTCGGGCGCGGCGATTCGGAGAAGCCCGTACCCGATGCCCGCGAGACCCGTCATGAGCCCGGGTGTTTCGACGGCGCCCGGAACACCACAGCGCCAGAATCCCTCGCGCAATCGCGCAACGAGGCGGGATGCATGGGCCGCGAGCGCTACCTCCCATTCGCCGCGGTAACCCAACTCGTACGCTCGCACGAAGAGCTCGAGATTCCCAAGGTCGCCGTGACACAGCGAATCGTTGCTTCCGAATCCGGAGCGAGTGGTCGAGGCGAGCGCCGCCGCGAGGTCGCTCGCGAGCTCCGGATCATCGCTGCTGCCTAACGCGTCGAGGCGGACGAGGCCGATTCCCGGCGCCCCGTGACACCACGCCCACATCCAAACGAGCGGCTCGCCCTGGTCGCGACCCGGGAGGATGCGGTAGTCGGGCCAGTTCGTCCGCATCGGGTCGAAGCAACCTCGCTCGTAACAGAGCGCGCGCATGGCGGCATCCACGAACGGCGGGTGATTCAGCAGGCGGCCAGCCGTGAGGAGCGCCAACGCGATCCCCGACGCACCATGCGACATCCCGGTCAGCGGCTGCGACGCCGGAAGACTCGTGGACCACGCCAGCCCGCCGGCCCGTTCCTCCGCGCGAGCGACGAGAGACTCGGCTGCATGCGCCAGCGCGCGGCGCGTCACTGGTGCGGACCGAACCTGCTCGAGCGCGGACGCGGCCATGATGAATCCGGCCGTACCGCCAATGATGTCGAGTGTTCGGTCCGCGTCGACGTGATCGCCGAGCACTACCACGAGACGCTCGGCGAGGTCGATCAGGTTGTGATCGGCCCAGAGTGCCCCGATGTGGGCCAGAGCGTAGACGGCTCCACTGAGTGCGCCGAACGCCCCAAGCGAGGACGGAGGAAACGCCGTGGCGCTGCCTGACGCATCGAGCGTCGCGACCAGCCGACGAGTGAGCTGACCTACGACCGTTCGAGCGACTGCCCGCGAGTGGACATCACCGAGAATGTGGTCGAAATACGCAAGGAAGAACGCAATCCCGGCTGCGCCACTGTACAGATCCGATCCCACGGGCTGGACCGTCCAGTCGCGCTCTCGCAACAGCGTGAGACCGAGCCAGCTCACACGGTCGCCCTGCCGGAGGGCCCGCGCGACCAGATGATCCGCCACGCGACGCGCGGCGCGAAGCGCTTCCTCGCGAGACAATTCCGTTGTGCTGCGGACGACTCGTAGCTCCGGAACGCTCTCGTCGTGCGTCAGAGCGGAATGCATGCCCGGGAGGAGTGCGACGAGCGACGCTTCCACGACCCAGCGCTGATGCCGCAGATCGTCCGCGCTCATTGCCTCGATGCGCTCGATCGCGGAGGAAAGTCCGGAGTGACGGAAAAACCCGGGGATCGCTTCTCCATGCGTAGCGAACAGATCGACACTCGAAGGCTTGCTCGTGAACATCGGGATATCGCCGTCCAGGAGATCCGCGTGCTCCCAGGCGATGACGCGCTCGAGCTCCGGCCGACCGGGAACTGCGATCCAGAGCCGATCGAACAGACGATCCCGGTCGAGCGCGTCTCGCATCACGTCCGGATGATTGCTTTCCGCGAGCATGAGGGCGTACTGGCGCGTGGGGCGGAGCACGACGCGAATTGGGTCATTGGCGAACGCCCGCACCGGTCCGTGCGGCGCGAGCAGGGCCGCGCGGTGTGCGAGCAGCAGCCGATAGGTGGCGGTGAATCCCGCCAGCAGGGCGTCGCCGAACGTGGCCGGATCCACCGGCTGGCCGCCTAACGTCGGCCGGTTCTGGGACGGCGGCAAGCTGACGAAGTCCCGCTCGAGTCGCATCTCGTCGGTCCCCGGCGCAACCAGGACCGGAAACCGATTCGGTGTCCGTTGGCCGCCCGTTCCGCCCATGGCGCTCATGTCGAGCCCACTGGATTGCTCGTTGTCGTACGCCCGAAAAGGCAGCACGCCCGTCCGCAGCACCGATCGCTGTAGTGCCTCCCAGCCCAGCTGTTCGGGCTCGTCCCCCGCGTTGGGCGCTTCGGGAAGCGGATGAAAGAGCGCTTCCAGATCGATCAACATCGGGAATTCTCCGGCCGCTATGACGTTCTCGTAGTGGAAGTCCGTTGCGTTCAACACGTGGAGCACCGCGAGCCACGCCCCGAACCGCTGATAGAACCGCTCGACCTCGTCGCGTGAGTCGCACGGTGCCTCCGACACGAACTCCGCCCAGCCGTGATCGCCGCGCGTGAGCACCCGCACGGCACGGAGCTTTGGCGCCTGTTCGAGCGCGTTGATCCACGCGACGAGGTCGGCGAAATGGCGATCGACATCGAGCGGCCGCGGCTTGAAGACCACGCGGATGCCTGACGAGAACTCGGCAATGGCCACCGAGCGTCCACCGCGGTGCACATCTCCGGCGTTGCCCGAGATGGACGTCAGGGTCCCGAGCTCACCGCCGATGCCAAAGGCGTCCCGGAGCGCGTCGACGTCCTCGGCGAGATAGCGCAGGAGCTCCCGCCCCGACTCCACCCAATAGTCGGTTGCGGTCACGATCGATCGCGCGAGCACCGGGTACTCATCGATGATCTGATCGCGCACAGGGCCGGTCCGAAGCTGTGACGCGAAGTGCGCGCACCGGGCTTCGGGCGAGTCGCCGAGCAGCGTTCCACGAACGCGCGCCACGTTGAGCTCGAGGATCACGACCTTCAGCGCGCGTCCGAGCAGATGTCCCCAGAGGAGCGGCTCGAAGAGCAACGTTGCGCGCTCCGCGTCGAACGGCGCGCGCGGACACTCCGCCACGATCGATCGCGCCTCCGCATGTAATCGCGCCATCCCTGCCGTCACGAACGGCTCGACGAATGCACGCACGGGCCCGAGTCCGTCGATGCTCGAATCGTTTGTTCGCGCGGGCAGCTGGGCGATCTCACGGGCGATGGCGTCGGCTCGTTCGACTTCGCGCGCCCAACGAGGTGGCTCGGCCTCACCACGCCCGCCGGGCGGCAGCGCATCCACCAGCGTGTCGAACTCGGTCTCGGTGAGTCCGTCGATACGAAGGCGTCGCGCGAGGAAGCCGGGTCGATCGAAGGGGCGCTGTGAGCGCCACCGGTTCGCGCGGTTCGTGACGCCGGCCGACGCGGGCTCGTTCGGCTGGCTCGGACTGCGGTCGCGCCGCATCGCAGCGCGTTCGGCAAGCGTGAGCGCCGATGGCCACCAGGTGGTTGCCATGCGAGTCACTTCTTTTGACAAATCGACCGCGTCGTGAGGAACACGGTCGCGCACAATGTCGTGCAGATGAAAACACCTCCGCCGGCAGTGAGATCACACATGCCGGCCTGGGTAACGCCCTGACAGCAGCCCAGCGTTTCGGCGTATTCGGTCGTGGCTGCACCGCTGCCACCGCCCAGGTCCAGTGTGCTGTCGGCGAGCTCCATCGGTCCCACGGGGTGAGCGGGCAATCGTGTCGCGAGATCGGCATCGAGAGATGCGCCGTAGTCGGCGTCCTTCCACGCGCGAACGACATGATCGGATGACATGGAGTCTCCTGAGTTAGTGGTGCGACGTTGCCACCGCGCTGTCTCGACGGGTGTACGGTGGGCGAATTCGACTCAGCGCGAGCAGGGCGACCAGCGCGACGAGCGTGGCGATCCAGAGCAGCGCAATGGATGGCGTGCGAAGGAAAAGCGGTGGCTGAGTGCTCAGCCCATTGTCCGGCGAGACCTCGGTGGCGGTGAGGCGCCAGAGGGCGGCGCGGACCCGATTCTCGTGAGCGGTTCGCATGCCGGGACGGTTGGCACTTCCCGCGCCCGCTCGAGCGATTCGGCAACTGGCGACGGGGCCGTGACTTGCGTCGGGCTGCGTTCGTTCGTTAGGCGTCACGTGACGCCGGCGGGACGTCAGGCCCGTGTCACGTCACGGCAATGGGACGGCTCCTTGCACGTCCGGATGCAGCGGGCCTTTCACGTACTCGTGAATCGTCTTGCGCGAGACGCCGAGTCGTGCGGCAGCTACGGTTTTGCTGCCGCCGGCGTCGAGAATGGCCTGCATAACGAGCGGCCGCGTCAGCGTGCCGCGTCGCGCACCGCGAGCGGCGTGCAGGCGCTCGAGGTTGCCGGTGCAGTGTGCAAGCGAGATGACCGGCGCGCCGTCCGCATCGATCATGAGCCGTTCGACGGCGGCGACGAGCTCGCGCAGGTTGCCGGGCCACGGGTCGCGCTCGAGGGCGTGCATGAGTGCGTCGTCGAATGACGGCGGCCGATCAGGATAGCCACACCGGCTCGCGCGCACGGCTGCCGTGTGCCGCACCAGTCCGGGGATATCCGACGGGCGATCGCGCAGTGGCGGGATGTGTATCGCAAAGGCGCTGATGCGGTCGCGCAGGTCGGCGAGAAATCGATCCTGGTCGACGAGGGCGTCGAGTCCTTCGTTAGCGGCGAAGATGAACCGCACGTCGCCTCGTACTGGCCGATCGCTTCCGACCGGGAAGAACTCGCCATCTTCCTCTACGACGTGCAGCAGCTTGCCCTGAACGAGCTTCGAGGCCTTGCCGATTTCGTCGAGGAAGAGCGTACCGCCGGCGGCGGACGCGATGGCGCCTGGGCGAGCCGAGTGGGCCCCGGTGAATGCTCCCTTGGCGTGGCCAAAGAGGTCGGAGCTGACGAGCGCGTCGTCCGCCGCGGCGAGCGAGATCGCGCGGAAACCGCGACCGCGACGTGGAGACAGCTCGTGCGCGTGCCGAGCGAGGATCGTCTTACCGCACCCGCGCTCTCCTTCGAGCAGCAAGCATGCTTGGTCATGCGCGGCGTACCGACGCAGCTGCGCCAGCGCGTCGCGCATGGACGCGGCACTGCTCTCGAAGACGTATGGTGATCGAAGCGTCGTGACGGCCGCTGTCCTTGTGTCGTGGCCGCTCAAGTATCGCCTGACGACAGCGAACGCGGGTGGCAGGAATGAGACACTGCCACGCCGCGTCGGACAGAACTACTGCGCGACCTTCCGAACCGTCGGATACTCGATCCCCAACTGCTCCAGATACGTCTTGTACTTCTTCGGATCGTAGTAGTACTTCCGCATCTCCGGCCGATACTGCGCCATGATGTCCGCGTTGAGCCAGATCGGGGGCTTGTCCGTCGGCGCGAAGAACGGCTTGTACTTCACGTCCTTCGTCTGGACGTTGTTGAAGTAGTCCCACGCGTCCGTCACGATCTGCGGCGTCATCAGGATGTCGAGGATCGTCATCGCCTGCACCTTCGCGCCCACCACCACCCCCTTGTGCGCGATGGGCGTCGCCATCGAGATCGCGTTCGCCCAGTTGTGCCCGGGCATCCCCGGAATGTTCGACGGATAGTTCAGCGTAATCGTCGGAACGTTCCAGGCGACGTCACCAATGTCGTCCGACCCTCCGCCCATGCGCGTCGCCTCGTTCACCGGTCCGTTCAACCGGCCAGGCCGCGTGCTCAGCCCGCTGTCCGGAACGCCCAGCTCGCGCTGAATGCCCTTGGCGAGCGTCTGGTCCTTCTCGTCCCACGTCGGCATCCCGACCTTCTGGATGTTCTCGTACATCGCCTCGGCGACCGGCCGCGAGAAGTGCGCGCTCCAGCCCGAGCCGATCATCATGATGGTATCGACCTGCACGTCGGCCATCGTCGCCGCGGCCTGCGCCATCTTCTTGGCCGTCTCGAACATCGGCAGCGTGCGCGCGTAGTCGCGCTCACGGAAGTAGAACCAGATGCTCGCCGTGCTCGGCACCACGTTAGGCTGGTCGCCGCCGTCGGGGATCACGTAATGCGAGCGCTGCGGCAGCTCCATGTGCTCGCGGTGGAACTCCCACGCCTGCGCCATGAGCATCACCGCGTCGAGCGCGCTCTTGCCGCGCCACGGCGCGCCGGCCGCGTGCGCGCTCGAGCCCTTGAACTTGAAGATGGCCGAGATGAGCGCGTTGGAGCCAGACTGTCCCCAGGACACCTGCAGCGAGTTGCCGACGTGCGTGAACAGCGTGACGTCGACGTCCTTGAATACGCCAGCCCTCACGAGCCATGCCTTCCCTGTCATCTGCTCCTCGGCCACGCCAGGCCAGAGCACGAGCGTGCCCGGAATCTTGTCGCGTTCCATGATCTTCTTGACCACGATCGCGGCCGCGATGTTGAGCGGCATGCCGGAGTTGTGGCCTTCGCCGTGTCCCGGCGCGCCCTGGATGTGCGTCTGCTTGTAGCCGACGCCGGGATCGTTCCACGCCTGCGGGATGCCGTCGATGTCGGAGCCAAGCGAGATCACCGGCTTGCCCGAGCCCCATTTCGCGACGAACGCCGTGGGAATTCCAGCAACCCCGCGCTCGACCTTGAAGCCGTTCTGCTCGAGCAGGCCGGTCAGATACTTCGACGTTTCGACTTCCTGCATGCCGAGCTCGCCGAAGGAAAAAACCTGGTCGACCATCTCCTGGATCATCTTGGCCTTCGCGTCGATCTCCTTCGCGGCTTCGGCCTTCAGTGCCTCGAGCCGTGGAGTGCTCGGGTACTTGTACTTGATGGAGTCGGCGGCGTTGCTGGCGCCGCGCTGCCCGAGCGCGACGGACGACGGGAGCGTGGTGAGTACGGCAACGAGCGTGGGAAGAACGGTTCGACGGAGCATCGAGCGGGTCTCCAACTGGGTTGAGATCGATGAATGGCTCGGGGGATCTTACGCGCTGTGCGACGGACCGTCGAGCAGCGAGCGTTCCCCGATCGCGGTCGCTCCGGAGCCGCACTCATATCGTGACGAGGGCGCGGGCCTCACATTGGCGTTACTTTAGGCGGCAATAGGACGGGGCAAGCCGGACCATCTGGCTCACCCTGGCGTGTCTCATTCGCTCGGCGATCGTGTCAGGTTCGCCGAGCCCTGTTGTCGTCGTCGATGATGCTGTCTCGCGTATTGGTTGCGCTCAGCGCGCGGCGCCCTTCGTGGTTTCGCGCGCCTCGCCTCGCCTGGCACCGCGGCCGTCTTTCCGCCGTCGTCGGACGGCTCGCGCATTTCTGGGTGGTGTGGTCGGCGCTCCTACTCGTGCACGAAGGTGGTCACGCCGTCGGCGCCCGGCACCAGGATCTCGATGTCCGAAGGATCACTGCTGGCGTCGGTCCAGTGGTGTGGCACGGCAAGCACGATGGTATCGAGGTAGTGCTCCGGCTTGTGCCGCTTGCCGGCGTCACGACCTTCGGTCCGCGGAAAGGCGTGGCCTCGCTGTCAGGTTCGCACCAAGCCCCTGGCTGGGAAGCGTGGGGCAGCGAGCTCATGACCATTGCCGGCGGTGTGCTCGCGACGCTTGCGCTTGCCGTGGCAATGGCCGGGGTGGTGGCGGCACGGGAGCGGAGCACTGCCCGCTTGTGGAGATGGGGCCGCTATGTCGTAGCGGACGCGCTCGTCCTTACGATCTTCAATTTTCTGCCCGTACCGCCACTGGACGGCGGGCGTGCAGTGATCGGTGCGCTGGCGGCCTGGCGTGGCGTGTACCTCACGGGGGACACACTGTTCTGGGTTCAGATGGGGGGGCTCGCGCTCGCCGTGATCCCGATGACGCTGTGGACGCGCTGGACGGCACGCATCGATGCGCTAGCGCTGCGATGGGGCGCCCCGGAGTCGGCCGGACGCCGATGAGCAACGGGCCCTGGGCGCGCGATGGCGCCCGGGCCCGGCCGGGTCTGCCTAACGGTTCACGTCACGCGTACGCGTCGTGTCCACATGGTGGTCGGGTTCGCGGCGCCGCAGACCCAGCAGACCGACGAGTCCGAGCAAGCCGACCCAACCCCAGTCGGTGTCCTTGTCGTTGTTGTCGGTGCCCCTGCTCATCCGCGACGCGGCCTGTGAGTCGTTCGGCGTCTGTGCTCTGGCGGCAGCGGGCACCGCAGCGCCAGCGAGCACAATCGCGGCAATCAGGGCGGTGCGCCGTGTGATCCGATGAAGTTCGAGCTCTCGCATACCAGCACTCCAGTTCGTTTGATTGGGAACCAATCTATCTGGACGTTTCGGGAACGACGGGTGCACGACGTGTGCCCACGACCGCCCGTCGCAAGCGACCCACCGGGGTCAAGGTGTTGTGTTGTGTGGCTCGGGACCGCAGGCGGTGAGTGGAAGACCTCTCCACTCGTGTCGCCCGCCGAGCCGTTCGCAACGAGCGCATGCCACTCGTGCAACAGATCCCATCGGCCGCCGTCGCTCGCATGTAACCGCCAGTAGAGACGCGTGAACCGACATTGTGTTGGCGCGCGCGGCGGAACCCAGCCGCATCGAACCACGCCGAGTGAGGACGTTGAATGCCGCGACCGAACCGCTTGAACTCTTCGCCGCGCTCTCGCGGGCGAGCCCTTGCCGCCAGCGTCGCCCAGCGGGGCCGGCTTACGCCGGGAACCCAAGTCAGCCGTCACGCTGGGTTCGATCTCGCCGATTGGCGTTTTCTGGCTGAGGCGTCGGTGGCGCTCGACGACGCGGCAAGTATCGATGAGCTGCAGTCGGTTGTGCTGCGTCTCGTGGTTCCGAAGGTCGCCGACTTCTGCGTACTTCGCATTCACGCCGGGCTGGCGTTGGCGTTGGGCTCGAGTGCGCGCGCGGCACACGCGCGGGCCGAGTTGCTCCCGTTCCTCCGCCGCTCGGCTCCGGGGAAGGACGAGCTGCTATCACGGCGGCATCCCGCAAACCGTGTTCAGGTGACTGGCAGGCCGGATTGGGGGGACGTAGATGAGCATCGCCTCGAGCTCGTGGCCAGTGACTCGGAGCATCTCGAGCTTCTGCGCGCGATGGGGCCGACGTCCGCGATGGTAGTTCCGGTGGCGAGGCGGGGCCGTGTGTTGGGAAGCCTCACTTGCGTGGCGACGAGGCATTCGGGCCGACGGTACGATCGGGGTGATGTTGCGCTCGCGAGCGAGCTCGCACGACGAGCGGCAATTGCGCTCGAGCGATGCGCTCAGTACGAGGCAGCGCGACGCGCGATCGCCGATCAGCGAGTGTTGCTGGCGCTGCTGTCGCACGATCTCAAGGATCCGCTTTCGACGGTGCAGCTGGTCCTGGAGCTCGTCCGCGAACGCGGGATCGGCTCGGGTCAGGCCGAGCCCGACGGAATTATCCGGTCACAGCTGGACGCGGCGGCGGGCGCGGCGGCGCGGATGCGCCGGCTGGTCGAGCGTACGCTCGATGACGCTCGCGCGGGCGGGATCGATGAGCCTTCGGCGCAGCACGAGCGGCCGACGCTGCGGTTGCTGGAAGAGCTCATCGAGCAGTACATGCCGCAGGCGCGCGCGAGCCATGTCGAGCTCAGCCTCGAGACTCACGAGACGCTGCCGCCCACCGCGCTCGAGGGGGACTCGCTGCAGCGCGCGGTCGCCAACCTGATCGGCAACGCCCTCAAGTTCACACCCGCGGGCGGGCATGTCGTCGTTAGGGCGAAGGCGACGGACCACTCGGTGACGTTCACGGTGGCGGACACGGGTCCCGGTATCTCTGTCGAGGATCGACAGTCGCTTCTGACACCGGGCTGGAAACCGAAGCGGCCGCCGGCATCGGGTTCGGGGCTGGGGCTTCGAATCGCGAGGATGATCGTGCGCGCCGCTGGGGGCGACATCGGGTTCCAACCGTCAGCGCTCGGCGGGACGGCATTCTGGGTGACCGTGCCCACGCGGTGAGCGGGCGGCAGCGGCGTGCACCGCCGCTGGTTAGGTTGTACGACCCGTGGCCATCACCCTTCTCGCCATCGAGGACCACCCGCTGCTGCGGGTGGCCGCATTCACCACGACGTTCACGGCACCGCTCGGCGCCGTGTCGACGCCACGGTCCATCGTCGACCTGTTGCGGATCGATGCCGCTGCGCCGCTCGCGCGAAACGAGGAAGTGCGGGCGGCGGTGCGCGACCTGCTCCGTCATGGCGGCTACAAGCCCACTGGTCGCGGCAAACCAGCGTCCGAGTACCTCGTGCGTGCGGCGTCCGAAGGTGCGCTCGGCTCGATCAACGCCGCCGTCGATGCGTGTAACGCGGTGTCGCTCCACAGCGGCTTCCCGATCAGCGTCGTGGACCTCGACCGCGCGCGCGGCCCGTTTCGCATAGCCACGGCCCCGGCGGGCGCATCGTACGTCTTCAACGCCTCCGGACAGGAGATCGATCTGGCCGGGCTGGTTTGTCTCTACGACGCCGACGGGCCGTGCGGCAACGCGGTGCGTGACTCGCAGCGCACGAAGACGAACGCGGATACGCGGTCGACGCTCAGTGTGGTCTGGGGGTGTGCCGGGTTCGAAGAGCGCCTCTGGGCGACGGAGCGCTGGTACCGCAGTCTGCTCGCAGAGGTTGGTGCGATGACGGAACCGGTGGAACCGGAGCGGTCCGGCGCGTGACCGAGGGGCATAGGCCCTATTGTGCACTGGCGCGGATGATCGCCGCGACCGACGATGGGCCGTTGTTGTCGGCGATTCCCTGACGTCAGCCGGGTGAAATCGGCGACTGTCCGGAAAGACAGGAACCTCGACTTTCGCAACGAATCCGACGGGTCGGCGCGCGTGGCGAGATCTCTCTCCCCGCGCTCGTTTCGCTGGCCTGCCCTGCGCCGTGAGGAGACGAGATGACGGGCCCCAAACCGACGACCACAGGCCGCGAGCCCGCCCGGTACGAGCCGCCGGCACCGCAGACGGTCGCACCGACGCCCAATGCGCTGCTCGACTCGTTCAGCTACGATGACGACATCGTCCGGAAGTTCCTGATCGCCACCTTCGTGTGGGGGCTGGTCGGGATGCTCGTGGGGCTGCTGGTGGCGGTGCAGCTGGCGAGTCCTGCGATGAACGTCGCGCCGTGGCTGACGTTCGGCCGTCTCCGCCCGCTTCACACGAACGCGGTGATCTTCGCGTTCGCGGGCAATGCGTTCTTCACGGGGGCCTACTACTCGACCCAGCGCCTGCTCAAGACGCGAATGTTCTCGGATGGTCTCTCCCGCTTTCACTTCTGGGGGTGGCAGGCGATCATCGTGTCGGCGGCGATCACGCTTCCGCTGGGGTTCACCCAGGCGAAGGAGTACGCGGAGCTGGAGTGGCCAATCGACATCGCGATCGCCGTCGTGTGGGTCGCGTTCGCCGTCAACTTCTTCGGCACGATCGCCCGGCGGCGCGAGCGGCACCTCTACGTCGCGATCTGGTTCTACATCGCGAGCATCGTGACCGTCGCGATCCTGCACATCTTCAACAACCTTTCCATCCCCGCCGGGTCGTTCAAGTCGTACTCGATCTATGCCGGCGTGCAGGACGCGTTCATGCAGTGGTGGTACGGCCACAACGCCGTCGCCTTCTTCCTCACGACGCCGTTCCTCGGGATGATGTACTACTTCCTGCCCAAGGCGGCGGAGCGGCCGGTCTTCAGCTACAAGCTGTCGATCCTGCACTTCTGGACGATCGTGTTCATGTACATCTGGGCGGGGCCGCACCATCTCCACTACACGGCCCTGCCGGAGTGGGCATCCACGTTAGGCATGCTGTTTTCCGTCATGCTGTGGATGCCGTCGTGGGGCGGGATGGTGAACGGCCTCCTCACCCTCCGCGGCGCCTGGCACAAGGTCGTCGAGGAGCCGGTGCTCAAGTTCTTCGTGGTCGCCATCACCGCGTACGGCATGGCGACGTTCGAGGGGCCGATGCTGTCGATCAAGAGCGTCAACGCGCTCGCCCACTACACGGACTGGATCATCGCCCACGTCCATACCGGGGCGTTGGGTTGGAACGGGTTCCTCACCTTCGGCATGGTGTACTGGCTCTTGCCGAGGCTTTTCCAGGCGCCGCTGTACAGCAAGAAGCTCGCGGAAATCCACTTCTGGGTGGCCACCTTCGGCATCCTGCTCTACGTCGTCGCGATCTATTCGGCCGGCGTGACCCAGGGGCTCATGTGGCGGGCGTTCGACGAGACAGGCCGGCTCGCGTATCCCGATTTCGTCGAGACGGTCATGAAGCTCATGCCGATGTACTGGATGCGCGCGGCGGGCGGCTCGCTGTACATCGTCGGGATGCTCCTCTTCGGCTACAACATCCTCATGACGTGGCGTCGCCGTCCGGCGAGGTACGAGGTGCCGGTGATCCAGGCGCCACGCCTAACGAAGGAATACATCGAGGGGAACGGCCACGTCACGCCGGCGCCGACGGGCGCGTGGGCGCGCTTCGTCGCCATGGACTGGCACCGTGCGTGGGAGCGCCTCCCCGTCACGTTCACGGTCATGACCGCGGTGGCGGTGATCGTCGCGTCGCTGTTCGAGATCCTGCCGACGTTCCTCATTCGCTCGAACGTGCCGACGATCGCCTCGGTGAAGCCGCTCACCCCGCTCGAGCTCGCGGGCCGCGATGTCTACATCGCGGAGGGCTGCTTCAACTGCCACTCGCAGATGATTCGGCCGTTCCGTCACGAGACGGAACGCTATGGTGAATACTCGAAGCCGGGCGAGTTCGTGTACGACCATCCGTTCCTGTGGGGATCCCGGCGCATCGGACCCGATCTCGCTCGCGAAGGTGGCAAGTACCCGAACCTCTGGCACGTGCGGCACATGGAAGATCCGCGCGCGATCACCCAGAAGTCGATCATGCCGGCGTACCCCCGGCTGCTCACGGATCCGCTCGACTTCGCCGGTATCCAGCGGCGCGTGGATGTCATGGCGATGCTCGGCGTGCCGTATGGCGATGCCGTGAATCGCGCGCCGGAAATGGCTCGCGCACAGGCGGACTCGCTCGCGAAGGCGGTGGAGGGTGAGGGCGGCCCGAAGGGGCTCCAGGACAAACAGATCATCGCGCTGGTCGCATACCTCCAGCGACTCGGCCGGGACATCAAGGCGCCGCAGGTGGCGAGGAGCGCGCGATGAAGAGCCTCACGGATGTCGTGAGCGGCGCCGGCCTGTCCGTGTACGCCGAGGTCGCGCTCGTGATCTTCCTCATCGCGTTCGTCGGGATCGTGATCTCGCTGTTTGCGCCTGGCAGGCGGCGAGTGTACGAGCACCTGCGGCGGCTGCCGATCGATGGGGACACGGACACAGGGCGCTCTATCGGGACGACTGCGATTCCTCGCTCCGCTCGGAATGACAGCCGAGCTCGGGATGACAACCATGCCTAACGAAAGCAAGCCGGACCAGGACCACCTGCTCGAGCACAGCTACGACGGCATTCAGGAGTTCGACAACCCGATGCCGCGGTGGTGGGTCTACCTCTTCTGGGCGACGATCATCTTCTCGATCCTGTACTGGCTCAACGTCCCCGGGGTCGGGACCGGCAAGGGCCGGATTGCCGACTACGATCGCGACATGGCCGCCGCGGCGGCGGCCGACGCCAAGCGAAAGGCGGCCGAGCCGGCGGGCGCGTCGGGCGAGCAGCTCGCGGCGATGACGAAGGACGCGTCCGTAGTAGCGTTAGGCAAGCAGGTCTTCGGCCAGAACTGCGCCGCCTGCCACCGCGCCGACGCCGGCGGCCAGATCGGTCCGAACCTCACCGACGATTACTGGCTCCACGGCGGGACCCTCGAGCAGATCCACAAGACCGTGGTCGACGGCGTGCTCGAGAAGGGGATGCCGCCATGGGGCAAGGTGCTCAAGCCCAACCAGCTCGATGCCGTGGTCGCGTATGTGTATACGCTCCACGGCACGAATCCGCCCAACCCGAAGGCGCCCCAGGGCGAGCAGGTACCGCGGTGAGCGCTCCAGTCGCCGTTGGCCGCGTTCTTCCGACGCTGAACGAGGACGGATCGCGACGCTGGATCCGCCCGAAGCCATCGCACGGTACCTACTTCAAGGCGCGCCGAGCGGTGGCGTACGGGCTCATGCTCGTGTTCTTCCTCATCCCGCACATACGGATGGGTGGAAAACCGCTCATCCTGCTCGACATCCCGCGCCGCCAGTTCACCCTGTTCGGCACGACATTCCTTCCCACCGACACACTGCTGCTGATGCTCCTGCTGGCGAGCATCATTATCACGATCTTCCTCATGACGGCGTTGTTCGGCCGTGTGTGGTGCGGATGGGCGTGCCCGCAAACGGTGTACATGGAGTTTCTCTTCCGGCCCATCGAGCGACTCGTGGAGGGTGGGCGGAGCGGCTCGCTGGCGCTCGACAAGCAGCGGAGTCACTTCCATCCACGCCGGCTGCTCAAGTATGCGATCTACACGGTGCTCGCGATCTTCCTCGCGCACACGTTCCTCGCGTACTTCGTGGGCACGGAGGCACTCGCCCAGTGGATCCGGCGTTCGCCGGCGGATCATCCCACATCGTTCCTGGTCATGGCCGGAACCGCGCTCGCCATATTCGGTGACTTCGCGTACTTCCGCGAGCAGACCTGCCTCGTCGCGTGCCCGTACGGACGGATGCAGTCGGTGCTGCTCGACCGCCAGTCGCTGATCGTCGCGTACGATCCCACGCGAGGCGAGCCACGCATGAAGGGCAAGGTCCGCCCCGCCGGCGCCGGTGACTGCATCGACTGCGGTGCGTGCGTCACGACCTGCCCTACCGGCATCGACATCCGCGACGGGCTGCAGATGGAGTGCATTCACTGCACGCAATGTGCGGACGCGTGCGACGAGATCATGACTCGCGTCGGCAAGCCAAAGGGTCTGATCCGCTACTCATCTCGTGAGCTGCTCGAGGGACACAAGCGTCATCTCATCCGGCCGCGCACCGTGCTTTATCCGCTCGCGCTCGCCTTGTTTCTGGGCGCGTTCACGTACGCGCTCGCCACGCGCGACGCCGCGGATGTCACGGTGTTAGGCGGGCAGGGTGAGCCGTTCACCGAACAGGCCGACGGGCGGATCGCGAACCAGCTCCGTGTGAAGATCGCGAACCGCACGCGTGACGATCATGACTATCGGATCGAGGTCGTCGGTGCGACAGGTGGCTCGGTCGTGGTACCGCAGAATCCGTTGCGGGTTGCAACCGGGCAGTCGGCCGAGACGCCGCTTTTCGTTCTGCTTCCGCGATCCGTGTTTCATGACGGTGAGCACCGTGTCACCGTGCGGGTGAGCGATGATGCCGGCTTCTCGACGAGCGTCCCCTATCGGCTGGTTGGTCCGGAGGATGACGACGATGACCACCACCGCGACCGGAGAGAGCGATGAAGCGCGGCGCCTGGTGGCCCATCGGCATCACGACGGTGCTGTCGACGACGGTCGCGGCGAACCTGTGGGTCATGCGGATCGCGAACGACGACCCCTCGTTCGCCATCGAGCCGGATTACTATCGGAAGGCCGTCACCTGGGACTCGACGCTGGCCCAGGCGCGCCAGGATTCGATCCTCGCCTGGCGCCTAACGCCTCGACTCCAGGTCGTGGCCGCGACGGGTAAGGCCCGCATCACCGCGACGCTCACGGATTCGTCGGGAACGCCGATCGCTGGCGCGATCGTGAAGGTCACCGCGCTGCCCGTGGTGCGGTCGACCGAGGTTCACGAGGCAACGCTCGCGCCGGCAGGTGCCGGCCAGTATGCGGCCGAGCTCGACGCGCAGCGACCAGGGCGGTGGGAGCTGCGGTTCGACGTGCAGGCGGGCTCAACGCGTTTCACGGAAGTCGCGCGCGTGGAGGCGCGATGACCATGTCATTCCTCGCTGCGCTCGGAATGACAAGGTGACATGACACTCCTCCTGTCGATCCTCGGCGCAAGCCTCCTCGGCAGCGTGCACTGCGCGGCGATGTGCGGCGGGTTCGTGTGTCTGTATTCGGGTGCCGGGCCCGCGCGGCACACCGGCGCCGCCCCGCATGCCGCGTACAACGCGGGGCGTCTCGTCTCGTACCTGCTCCTCGGTGCGCTCGCCGGTTCCGTCGGGCACGGAGTAGACCGGATTGGCGGCGTCGCCGGGATCGGCAGGCTCGCGGCCATCGTTGCCGGCGCACTGATGGTGGCGTGGGGAGCCCGTACGCTGCTCGCGGCGTTAGGCGTGCGGATACGCGCGCAGGTCGCCCCCCGGGCGCTCCAGGCGGCGCTCACGTCGCTGCTCGTTCGGTTCCGTAACGAGTCGCCGGCCGTCCGTGGTGCCGCTACCGGGCTGCTCACTACGTTGCTGCCCTGTGGCTGGCTCTATGTTTTCGTCGCCACGGCCGGCGGCACTGGGCGCGTTCTCGACGCGATGCTGATCATGTTCGTCTTCTGGCTCGGCACCCTGCCGATGATGGTCACCATTGGGTTGGGCGCTCAGCGGGTGTTCGGGTCATTCCAGCGGCGGTTGCCACTGGCTGCAGCTGGCGCCGCGGTCGTGCTCGGTCTTCTGTCCATGACGGGCAGGATGACCGCAAGTCCGTTCGTGCACGGCAGCCACACGGAAATGGCGCATGACGGCCGCTGACGCCGCAGTCCGTGCATCGCTCCAACACGTCACGGCCGTGGCGTGTACGCATTGTCAGCTCCCGGTGCCTGCCGGGCTGATCGAACCTGACGCCCAGGACCAGTTCTGCTGCGGCGGGTGCCGCACGGCGTTCGCAGTACTTCACGATCACGGTCTCGACACACACCACGACACAACCGTCGGTCGTGACGGTCCCGTCGCAGCGGAACCCCGAGGGCGTGGGTTCGACGAGTTCGATCACGCAACCTTCCACGAGCTCTACGTCCGGCGCACGCCGGAGGGGCTCGCGCAGGTCGACCTCTATCTCGAGGGAGTGCACTGCGGGGCGTGCGTGTGGCTCGTGGAACGCGTCCCGCTGGTGGTCCCCGGTGTCGCGCGGGCGGAGCTGAACGTCCGACGCTCGGTGGCGCGGGTGGCGTGGGACGACACCGCCGTGTCGCTGTCGCACGTCGCGCGGACGCTCGATTCGTTAGGCTACCATCCGCATCCGTTCCGCGGCTTCGAGGTGGAGGCCATGCGCCGCCGAGAGGACCGGGCAATGCTCGCGCGGATCGGGGTGGCGGGTGCCATTGCGGCGAACGTGATGCTCGCGGCGCTCGCGCTGTACAGCGGTCAGTTCGGCGGGATGGATGGACCGTACGAACGATTCTTTCGCTGGGTGAGCCTCCTGCTGACGACGCCGGCCCTGTTCGGACCGGGACGCGTGTTTTTCGCCGGCGCGTGGGCGTCGCTCAGAGCACGGACGCTGCACATGGACCTGCCGATCGCGATCGCGCTGGCGGTCGGGTGGGGCCAGGGCCTGACGAACACGGTCACGAACTCGGGCCCCGTCTACTTCGATGGGCTGGCCACGCTCATCTTCGCGCTGCTCGCCGGCCGTTACCTCCAGCAGCGCGGGCAGCGCGCCGCCACCGACTCGGCCGAGCTGCTCCATTCGCTGTCGCCGTTGACGGCACGGGTGGTCGAGGGTGGAGCAACGCGGGAGCTACCCGCGCAGGCACTGTTGCCCGGAATGTTGCTGGAGGTGCGGGCGGGCGAGACGTTCGCGGCGGACGGCACGGTCACGTCGGGGCGCTCGAGCGTAGACGTCGCATTGCTGACCGGGGAGTCGAAGCCTGTTTCGGTCGACGTCGACGACCGCGTGTATGCCGGGACCACGAACGTGTCGTCGGCCGTGCGCGTTCGCGTGGACGCTACCGGCGAACAGAGTCGGCTTGCGAGCCTCCTGCGTCAGGTGGAGGAGAGCGCTCGCAGGCGCGCGCCGGTCGTGCAGTTGGCGAATCGACTGGCGGTATGGTTCGTCGCGGTCGTGCTGCTCGTCGCTGCGGGTACGGCCCTGTTCTGGTATCCACGAAATCCGGCGGCGGCGATCGACAACGCGATCGCACTTCTCGTCGTCACGTGCCCGTGTGCCCTCGCGCTCGCGACGCCGCTCGCGGTGAGTGTGGCGATTGGCCGCGCGGCGCGGTCCGGGATCCTGATCAAGGGTGGCGACGCGCTCGAGCGGCTCGCCGTGCCGGGCACACTGTTGCTCGACAAAACCGGCACGATCACGGAATCGCGCGTGGCGCTCGCGGCGTGGGACGGGCCCGAGTGGGTCAAGCCGCTCGTGCTGGCGCTGGAGCAGGAGTCATCACATCCGATCGCGGCGGGATTCCGTCGCGCGTTCGATGGGATCGTGGGCGGAGACGCGTGCCTCACGACTCACGTGGCAGGCGGCGGGATCGAAGGAATCGTCGATGGACGACGCGTGATCGTCGGCTCGCCGGCGTTCGTCGAGGCACGTGCCGCGCACGGCCCCGGGCTTCTCGCCCCGCCGCGGCACCTCACTCCGGTGCTCGTTGCCGTCGACGGCACCATCGTGGCGTCGGCCGGATTTGGCGACCCCGTGCGCGTAGACGCGCGGCGCGCGATCGATACGCTTCGGAAACGCGGCTGGACGGTGGGAATCCTGTCCGGCGACCATCCCGAGGTCGTGGCGAGCGTCGGTGAAACGTTAGGCCTGCCCCGCGACCGATGCGTCGGCGGTGCGGCCCCGGAGGAAAAGCTTCGCGTCGTCGAGCAGGCTGGCGGTAACCGCACGGTGGTGATGGTCGGTGATGGCGTCAACGACGCGGCGGCGATGGCGGCGGCATCGGTCGGCGTGGGCGTGCACGGCGGCGCCGAGGCGTGCCTCTCGACCGCGGACGTGTATCTGGCACGACCTGGTCTCGAGCCGCTCGTGACGCTGACGGACGGTGCCGCACGAACGATGGGCGTGATCCGGCGAAACATCGCGTTCTCCATCGGTTACAACCTGATCGGCGCGACGCTGGCGGTGACGGGCGTGATCACTCCGCTGATCGCGGCGGTGCTGATGCCGGCGAGCTCGCTCACGGTGGTGCTGGCGTCGTGGCTGAGTCGCACGTTTCAGACGGAGCGCGCGTCGTGAGCGTGATCTTCATCGTCGTCCCGTTGGCGGCGCTGATCGTGCTCGCCGCGGTCATCGCGTTCGTCGCGAGCGCGCGGCGAGGGCAGTTCGATGATCTCGATACGCCGCCGGTGCGGATGCTCAATGACGATTCGGAGCGGCAGGTCGCGCCGTCACGCGAGAGAGTTAGCAGGAACTGAAACGCGCACGCTGGGGACTCCGAGCTCTTGCAGGCAGCGCGCGTACGGGCGCGTCAAGAGCTATTAGTCGACGCGCTCGTAGCGCACATCCGGCACATGACCGTTGCCGACGCGCAGCATACGCCCTGGAACTCCCCGGTCTTGCGTACGTCGTCAGGCACTTCGTCTCGCGCGATGCGCTGGAACCCAAAGGTCGGGAAGTAACGCTCCGCGGTGGTCGTGAGGAGATATAGCGCGCGAATGCCTCGCGCCTCCGCGTCGGAGATCACGCGGGTGACGAGCGCGCGCCCGAGCCCGCGCGACCGCCAGTCGGGCGACACCGCAACCGACCGGAGAAGCGCGTTGTCGCAACACACCTCGAGGCCGGCGACGCCCACGAGATCGTGTTCGGTTTGCGCGACGACGAATCCGTCGAGGGCGTCGCGGACGCCGTCGACCGGGAGGCCGCTGGCTGTCAGCAGTCGTTCGATCGCGGCGAGATCCGCAGGCTCAGCGGGGCGTATGGAGGGACCGCTTTCCAGGGCCGTGTTCGGCATGGTCACCGTCTCGGTGTTAGGTGCAGCAAGCGTCGTCGCAACCACAGGAGCGGGTCGACGTGGCTGGTTTGTCGGTTGTCTCGAGGCGACGCGCCGACTTCGGGCGGCTGGAGGCGCCCGGCTTCGTCGCGCGGACGAAAGCGCTCATGATCTTTCCTTCGACGGCATCGGCCAACGCCGGCTCGAGCCCCGTTCCCTCGAGGAGGGCTACCGCATCGTCGCGCGTGTAGACACGCGTCGGCTCGATGCTCGCGGCTTCAAAGCCAACCTCGGTGAGGAGATCGAGAAACTCACGCTCCTCGAGCGCACCGGCAACGCAGCCGGTCCAGAGCGGCATGCTCGCCCTGACAGGCTCGGGCAGGCCTTCCCGCACGATCACGTCGCTCACCGCGAAACGACCACCGGGCCTGAGAACCCGAAACGCCTCCGCCAGCACGCGGCGCTTGTCGCCTGAGAGGTTGATCACGCAGTTCGAAATGATCACATCCACCGTGTTCGACGGGAGCGGGATCGACTCGATGTGCCCCTTGAGGAACTCGACGTTCGTGGCGCCGGCCTTCGCCTTGTTCTCGAGCGCGAGGGCGAGCATCTCGTCGGTCATGTCGAGGCCGTAGACCTTGCCCGTCGGGCCCACGCGCTTGGCGGACAGGAGGACGTCGATGCCACCGCCGGACCCGAGGTCGAGGACCGTTTCGCCCTCCTCGAGCGTTGCCAGTGCAGTCGGGTTCCCGCAGCCTAACGACGCGAGCAGTGCCTCGGCCGGCAAGCCTGCCGTCTGGCCGGCGTCGTATAGGTCCGAGGTAATCGGGTCCCACGATTCGGTCGTGGCCCCGCAGCATCCGCTCGAGCCCTCCGCCGCCGGCGCACAACAGGACGTGCCAACGGTCGCGCCCTCTGCCACGCGTTGCGCGATCAGGCCGTATCGCTCCCGCACCGTTGCGCGGATGCCTTCGAGGGTCGTTGGGCTGCTCGGGTTTTCCTGGTCGGGTCGCGTCATTTGATTCGCCTCAGGTATCAAGAAATGTTGATGTATCGAAGACAAAAAAAGGTCAGCCACAGCAGGGCCCGGCCTGCGGAAGCGCGCGGCCGCGTTTCGCGGGCTGCATCGCGACGACGAGATCGTGGACCTCGCCGAGCGCGGCCGGTGCAATCGCGTAGTACGACCAGCGCCCGTCGCGTCGGTCGGTGATGAGTCCCGCGTCTTTCAGCACGCGGAGATGAAACGACAGGCGCGACTGCGCGGCGTCGAGCTCGCCCTGTAGCTCGCACACGCACCGCTCGCCCTCGCGGAGCATCTCGAGGATCGAGAGCCGAGTGGCGTCCGATAGTGCGTGGAAGAGCTCGACGGAGCGATCGAGGTCGGCGGTATTCCGGGTCGACGTAATCACGGTGAGGATAATACATCAAGAAAAGTTGATTTGTCAAGATTGAAACCGCGAAGCAACGATATATCGTAGGGCATTGAACTCGACGATATATCGCCAACTCCTGAAGGTCAGAGTCGAATTTCATTTGTTCCACCGCCTGCACGGCTCGATCGAATGGCAAAGGCACTCGAATGGTGGCGCAGTGCAACCGAACGATGAAATGAGAGTCTGACCCCCAACGTACCCGAACAATGCGCCCAACCCTGTCGATCGCCTTCCTCTCCCTGGTCGCATCCGCTGCGACGGCTCAAGAGACACCACAGCAGAACGCCGTCGATGGATCAGTCCTGATCCGGAACGTCCGCGTCTTCGACGGCGAACGCGTCATTCCGAAGACGAGCGTGCTCGTCGCGAACGGGAAGATCACCCGTATTGCTCCTGCGATCTCGGCGCCCCCGTCGACACCGGTGGTCGACGGAAGCGGCAAGACGCTCCTCCCCGGCCTCATCGACTCACATACGCACACCTGGGGGACGGCGCTGCGTGACGCGGCGGCGTTAGGCGTCACGACCGTCCTCGACATGTTCACCGACCCCGGCACCGCCGCCGGCTTTCGGAAGCTCGACGGCACTCCCGCCGGTCGCGAGACCGCCGACTTCCGCTCGGCCGGCGTCCTCGTGACCGCGCCCAAGGGCCACGGCACCGAGTACGGCATGGCTATCCCGACGATCACGTCGCCCGATGAGGCGCAGGCATTCGTGGACGCGCGGATCGCCGAAGGGTCGGACTACATCAAGATCGTGTACGACGACGGGCACGCGTACGGGATCAAGTTCGCCACGATCGACAAGCCGACCATGAAGGCGGTCGTGGACGCCGCGCACACTCGCAAGAAGATGGCGGTGGTGCACATCGGCGACCTCGCCGGCGCGCGCGACGCGATAGACGTCGGCGCCAACGGCCTCGCGCACCTGTTCGTCGATAGCATGCCTGACGCGGGCTTCGCGAAGCTCGTCGCCGCTCGCAGGGCGTTCGTCATTCCTACGCTCTCCGTGCTCGAGTCGATCTCCTGGGGCGACGGCGGCAAGGTGATCGCGAAGGACCCCAAACTCGCTCCGTACATTCCGGCCGCGAACGTGCAGACGCTCGAGCAGACGTTTCCGAAGCGCGCCGGCAGCCCGCCGCGCGAGCTCGTCTTTGCGCTCGAGACCGTGCGGCAGCTGCGTGCCGCCGGCGTGCCGATCCTCGCCGGGACCGATGCCCCGAACCCGGGGACGGCGCACGGCGCGAGCATGCACCGCGAGCTCGAGCTGCTCGTCAAGGCAGGCCTAACGCCGGTCGAGGCGCTCCGCGCCGCGACGTCGGTCCCGGCGCGGACGTTCTCGCTCTCGGATCGCGGACGAATTGCCGTGGGGCTTCGTGGGGACCTCGTCCTCGTGACCGGGGATCCGACGAGCGACATTCTCGCCACGCGCGATATCGCCGCAGTCTGGAAGCGCGGCATGGAGATCCATCGCGACGCGTATCGCGACGAGCTGGCGAAGGCCGCGGCCCTCGCCGCGTCAGGCACGTTTCCGGTTCCGCCGGGTTCCGAGTCCGGCGACGTGAGCGACTTCGACGCCGGACAGCCTACGGTGAAGTTCGGTTCCGGATGGTTCGTCACGACCGACCAGCTCGCGGGCGGGAAGTCGGTCGCGGCGATCAAGGTGGTGACCGGCGGCTCTCACGACACGCCGGGCGCTCTGGAGATTGCGGGCACGCTCGACGCTGGTCTCCCGTACGGCTGGTCGGGTGTGATGTTCGCTGCTGGCCAAACGGCGATGGCGCCTGTCAATCTCTCCGCGAAGAAAGAGCTGCGCTTCTACGCGAAGGCCGAGGAGGGTCGTCCGTACGCGGTCATGATGTTCCTCCGAAGCAAGGGGCGGATGCCGGTCATTCAGCGCTTTACGGCGTCGGGCGACTGGAAGGAGGTCGTGATGCCGATCGCGTCGTTCGCAGGAACCGATGCCCACGACCTCATGGGGATCGCGTTTGTCGCGAGTGGGACGCCCGGCACTTTCCGTTTGCTGATCGACGACGTCCGCTTTCGTTGACGTGCCGGTTGCAGACGAGCTTCCTTGATATCCCAACTTTCAGCCCGCGGCTCGTGAGATACCGTCCAAACCACCGACGCACGGCGCGTCCCGCGGCACGAACATCGCTTTAGCCGCTCGGTGGGCCGCGAGGTGCACACATAACGCGGCAACGGATCCAGCGGAGAACACGTTCGCCCTGCACAGCACGCGCCTCGCACAAACTCGAGCACCGGTTGAGTTGGAGGAGGCGTGCACAACATTCGACATCACTGTGCCGTGCTGGGCGCGGCAACGCTACTCGCGGCGTGCGCGTCAGGCGCGAGCCGCATCTCGAGCAGCCCGGGACTACAGCCGATATCGCTCACCGTCACGAACCAGAACTGGCTCGACGTGGACGTCTTCGTCCTCCACGGCGGTAGCCGCTACCGACTCGGCCAGGTTGGAGGAAGCGGCTCGGCGACCCTCAGCATTCCGTCCGGTTTCATCACCAACGGACAGGTGCAGCTCATGGCCGATCCCATCGGCTCGAACGACGTCTTCATCACCGACCAGATCTCGGTTGCGCCGGACGAGAAGGTCGAGCTCACGGTCGCGCCGCGCATGCGCATGTCCAGCTTCGCTGTCTGGACACGATGAATGCCGCGGGCGTTCAGGATGCCATGGCCCGGGCTCGACGGCGACGCGGCGGCGCGGTCGCGGTCTGAAAGTCGGGGGCGTGTTCGCGAAGCAGTGAGACGAGGGCACCAATCGCGGATCGGTTGGCGATCGCACGCCGGACGGTGGCGTACCATTGGCGCCGCCGCCCGGCCTTCGTCAGCGGAATCGCCGCGAGCTCGCCGGCCCGGAGGTATCGCGCCACCGCCCACTTCGCGAAGACGCTGATCCCCAATCCGGTTCTCACGAGCTCCAGCAGCGCATCCGTTGCAGGGACAAAGGAGATCTCCCGTGGCATGACGCCGGCGGGGGCGAGGACGGCGCGCATGAGCGTCGTGTCGAACGGATCCTCCGTGAAGACCAGCAGGTGCTCGCCGGCGAAATGCTGCGCGGTGGCGTACGGCTCCGAGGCGAGCGGGTGCTCCGGGTGCATGACGACGACCAGCTCGTCCTCGAACAGCTCGTGGTACACGAAGCCGGCGTAGGCCTCGCGCCTAACGCCGATGGCGACGTCGAGCGTCTCCTCGCGGAGCGCTCGCAGCGGGTGCCCGATGGCCGATGGAATGACGCGCAGCTCGACGCCGGGACAGCGGTCGCGAAACTCCTGGAAGACGGGCGGGAGCCAGTGGTACGCGGTGTAGCACTCGGTGCTCAGCCGCAGGAGCTCCCCTCGCCCGATCGTCCGACCGGCGATCTCGGTACGCGCCCGCTCGATCTCGCGCAACACGGAGCGGGCTGTTCGGAGCAGTCGTTCGCCTGCCTCGGTGGGGACGAGCCCGCGGGGCCGTCTCGCGAACAGCGAAACGCCGACGCTCTTCTCGAGCGCGCGCAGGCCGTGGGAGAGCGCCGGCTGCGAGACGTTGAGCGTCGCCGCGGCGCGCGTGACCGTTCCCTCGTCGGCAATGGCGACGAGCATGCGAAGCTGCCGGGTCTCGAGATCCACGAGCGGCGGGGTCGAGGTGGGACCGGCCGCGTGACGAGCCGAGACTGCAGCGCGACCGGCGGCTGGCCATAAATGGCATGCATGGATGTCGCGAGAATAATGTCTTTGACATGCATGGTCCAGCGCGGCATCGATGTCACGAAACGGGATTGCCCCACGCGACCACGCGTCCCGCCATCCGCACCGGAGGAGCCTCGTGTCATCATCTCGTCGTGTCGTGCAGGCCGCGCGCGTCACCCTGCTCGCGGCGCTGTCAGCCACCATCGCGCTCACCCTGCTCGACGGAACGACCGCCGCCTCGGCCACGACTGCACCCACGCTGCGCATCGAGGAGGTCGCCGCTGACTCGACCGCCTTTGACGTCGTCGCGACCATTGTCATGGGTCCGAAGGAAGCGTTGCTGTGGGACGCCCAATACCATCTCGCCGACGCGCAGCGCCTTGCCGACCGCATCGCCGCGTCAGGCAAGCATCTCACGGCGATCATCCTCTCGCATCCCGATCACGATCACTTTGCTGGCGCCGCCGCCATCGTCGAGCGCTTCCCGGGAACGCCGGTCTACATGACCGCCAAGGCGCTCGAGGAATACAAGCGCACCGCTGGCCCGGCCTTCCGGGACGAGAAGGCGCGCGCGCCGCAGCTGCTTGCGGACAGCATTGTGACGCCGGTGCAGCTCCCCTCCCTACAGCTCGACGTCGACGGGCAGAAGGTGGAGATCATTCCCGACTTGACGGGAGACGTCATCACGGGCGTCAACAGCGTGCTGTGGATTCCGTCGATCAGCACGGTCCTGGCGGGGGACGTCATCTTCAACCAGGTGCACGCGTGGCTCGGGAGCTCGGACACGACGTCGCGTGCGGCGTGGCGGGCGTCGATCAAGCGGATCGCGGCGTTGCATCCGAAGACCGTCGTCGCCGGGCACAAGAAAGACGTGAGCGCTCCGGACACGCCGGACGTGCTCGACGCCATGGACCGGTACCTCGCCGATTTCGACTCGCTGCGCAAGACGTCGGCCGACGCGCCTTCGCTGTACCAGGCCATGCAGACGAAATATCCGGACTATGCCGTGTCGAATCTGCTTCGCTACGCGGCCATGCTGGCGTTCCGCGGTGCGAAGCCGGCCGGTACTTAGCCGGGTAGATCCGTGGTGATGCCTCGCCTAACGGCTCGGAATGACGACCGCGCTACGCGGCAATGACTATCCGTCACCGGCTTTGAGTGCCACAATCGGATCGACTTTCACGGCACGGCGCGCAGGGAGATACGCCGCGACGAGCGAGACGAGCGCGATGCACCCGACGACGCCCACGTAGACGAGCGGGTCGCGCGGACTGGTCGTGTACAGCAGGCTGCCGATCAGCCGAGTCGCGAACACGGACACCAGCACGCCAGCCACGACGCCAATTGCCGTGAGCCGCGCCGCGTCAGAAAGCGTGTTGCCGGCGATGGTCGCTCGCGAGGCGCCGAGGGCGCTGCGAATCCCGATCTCGCGTGTGCGACGACTGACCTCGAACGACAGCACGCCGTACACGCCGATCACGGCGAGCAGCAATCCCAGCACCGCAAACGCGAGGATCTGCATCGCGTTCGTGCGGACGCCGCCCAACTGTTGCGTGACCGTCTGGCTCACGAGCGTCGAGAACACCGGACGATCAGGCACCAACCGCGCGAGCAGCATGCTCACGGGCCGAAGCAGCGCTTCGGGCCGGGATGCGGCCGCAATGAAGAAGCTCGGGAACGCCGACGGCGCCTGCTCGAACGGGCGATACAGTTCCGGTCCGTCCTCGTCGAGCAGCAGGTTCGGCCGTGCGGCCTTGCTGTTTGCCACGACGCCCACGACGGTGATCACGAGCGTGCCGCCACCCGTGTCCACGCGAACCGTTTGGCCGAGTGCCTCGCGGTCCGGCCACCATCGCCGCGCGGCCCACTGATTCACGATGGCGACCGGGATGGATTCCTTTCGGTCGCGGTCGGTGAAGGAACGGCCACTGATGATCGGCACACCAACCGCAGTGAAGTAGTCGGGACTTACCGAGAGCGCGGCGGTGGGCACGAGCCCGGCTGGCAGCGGTTCGGCACTTCCCTCGAGCGTGATGCTCGCCCGACCATCGCGCCGAGGCAGTGGGTTGTTCGCGCGAAGTCCCACGGATGCAGCGCCGGGCAGCTCGCGGAGCTCGGTGAGAATGCGCTCAGTCACCGGCATGTACTTCTCCGGGACTCGCCACGGATGCGGGAAGCTCGGCGTACCGGTGACGAGTCGACTGACCTTGAAGCCAAGGTCCACCTGGGCGAAGTGCCAGACGGTCCGTGCCATGAGCCCGGCGCCGATGAGCAGCACCGTTGCGCACGCGACCTGACCGACGACGAACAGCCGCTGCGCCCACCGCGCGCGGTCGCTGCTGCCGGCCGCGGCCGAAACGCGCAGCAGATGGTGAACGTCGCGGCCGACGACCAGGCGGGCGGGAATGATGCTCACGAGGGCGGCGGCGAGGACGGCCACCAGGGTCGCGAAGCCGAGCACCCGGGCATCGATGCGGTACTCCATGCCGTCGGGGCGAAGTGACGTGAGCGCCGGGAGCGAGCTCAGGACGCCTAACGCCGACCAGGCGATGCCGATGCCGAGCACGGTGGCCGCGACGACGATCACCGCGTTCTGCACCAGGAGGACGCGAGCGAGACGGCCGGCTCCGGCACCCAGCGCCGACCGGATGGCGAACTCGCGCTGGCGGTTGAGGGTTCGCGTCAGGACGAGGTTCGCGAGGTTCGCGCAGGCAAGCGCCAGCAGGCAGGCGACGATCGCGCCGAAGATGAGGTCATGCGACTGCGTAGACGACGCGTACCGTTCCCGCAGCGGGTCGGCGACGAGCTTCGTCTTCTGCGCCCTGCCCGCGCCCGCTGCGACGGCCGGCTCGACGTTCGCGAGCTCGGCACGCAGGTCCGCGATCGTTCGGCCCGGCGCGAGCCGCGCGAACACCGTGATGGTGCGGATCGACGGCCTCGTGCTCGGGTCGAGCGTGGGAACCACGGGCAGCCAGAAGTCGGAGTTGATCTCGAACCGGAACCCGGCCGGCATGACCCCGATGACGGTGTAGTGCGAGTCGCTCAGCTTCACGTCCGTCCCGATGACGCCGGGATCCTTGCCGAACTGGGTCTCCCAGAGCTGGTGGCTCAGGACGGTCGTCAGCGGAACGCCAAGCTGGTCGTCCTCGGCCGTGAACGCTCGTCCAATGACGGGCTTCACGCCCAGCAGATCGAACGCGTTAGGCGAGACGACGCCGCCGGTGACGAGGATCGCCTCACCGTTTCGGGTGAGCGACTTCCCACCGCTCGTGGTGACGGCTACCGCATCGACGGAGCGAAATGGGTACGTCCGCAGCACCTGCGCGTACGTCTCGTACGAGACGCTGCAGCCACCCCGGCACGCTGGTGCGCTCTCGGTACCGGGCCCGGCCGGCGTCTCCCCGATGATGACGAGCCGATCGGCGTTCAAGAACGGGAGTGCGCGCAGGCGCACGGCGTCGATCACGCTGAAGGCGGCGACGCTCGCGCCAATGGCGATGGCGAGGGATCCGACCGCGGTGATCAGAAATCCGGGGCTCCGGAGCAGCGATCGGAGCGCGAAGCGCAGTTCCTGTGGCATCGGTCGAGTTGCGTT
>DASUGD010000399.1:0-21381 GCA_036274195.1 Gemmatimonadaceae bacterium
GTGCGGGATCGCGGGCTGTCGGTCGTGCTGATCTCGCACGACATGCCACACGTCTTCGAGATCGCTGACCGGATTCACGTGGCCCGACTGGGAAAGCGCATCGCCGTGCTGAATCCTCGGAAGATCAGTATGAGTGATACAGTCGCCCTCATGACAGGCGCCCTGGTTCGCGACGAGATACCAGCCGACGCATTGGCGTAACGGGGCTGCTGGCTGCGTGCTGCGTGCGGCTGCTGGGCTGGTAGCCGAGTGCTGCGCGCTACTGCCGCGTGCTGCGAGCTGCTGCTATTAGCGCAACGAGTCGGGACCCAGCGTCTGCGAGCAGCCAGCACAAGCGGCCAGCACGAGCAGCCAGCCACCGGCCGCCGTTCCTCCGTCGCCCGTCGTCCGTCCCCCGTCCCCGGCAGTCGCCAGTCGCCAGTCGCCAGTCGCCAGTCGCACTGAAACCCCCAGGCAACCCCGTCGTAATGCCTTCGCCACGACAAGGAACGACAGCGTGCTCGAGACCTTCGCCCACGATCTCCGCTTCGCCATCCGGATGCTCCGGCGGAGCCCCGTGTTCACCGCGGTGGCGATCGCCATCATCTCGTTAGGCTGCGGTGCGGTCACGACGATCTTCAGCGGCATCAACGCCGTCGTGCTCCGGCCGCTCCCCGGCACGCGCGACCCGGATCGACTGTTCCTGTTCGAGCGGCGCAGCCGCGACTTCAGCGAAGGCGTCTCCGGCTCGTACCTCTACTACCGTCATATCGCCGAGAACGCGCGCACCGCGTCCGGGGTAGCGGCGTGGAGCAAGGCCGCGTTGTCGATCGCCGTCAACGGCGAGGGACACGCGGTCTACGGGAACATCGTCAGCGGAAACTACTTCTCCGTGCTTGGCGAACGTCCCGCGCTGGGCCGGTTCTTCGTGCCCGACGAGGATCGTACACCACTCGCGGCACCCGTGCTCGTCGTGTCGCACGATTTCTGGGAACGTCAGCTCGGGTCCGACACGGCCGCGATCGGGCGAACAGTGAAGGTGAACGGCCATCCCTACACCGTCATCGGCGTCACGACCGCCGGATTTCGTGGGGTGTTCTCACCACTCAAGGTCGACGCGTGGGTGCCGCTCATGATGCAGGCGCAGCTGCGACCGGGTGCGGATCTCGTGGATGACACATGGCTCTGGATGTTCGGTCGCCTGGCACCCGGCGTCACTCGGGACGCCGTGCGGCGCGAGCTCACGAGGCTGACCGAGCAATGGCTGGACGAGACGAAGGAGCCGGCGGTATACAAGCGGTACGCCAGCATCCGCATCACGGACCTTACCGGCCTGCCTGACGACGCCCGTCGTGCGTTCCTGGGGTTCACGACCCTGCTGTTCGGTGCTGCCGGGCTCGTCCTCGTGATCGCCAGCGTCAACGTCGGCTCGATGCTGTCCGCCCGCGCGATCGCGCGCCAGCGCGAGATGGCATTGCGCACCGCGCTCGGCGCTGGTCGCGGCCGACTCGTCAGGCAGCTCCTCACCGAAAGTCTGCTGCTGTTCCTGGCCGGCTCGTTCGGTGGAATGGCGGTCGCGTGGTTCGCCACCGGCGCCCTCGAGCGAATTCCGATCCCCGGCGATTCGTCGTTGTCGCTCGAGCTCTCGCCGGACCCTCGCGTGTTCGTCTTCTCGCTGATGGTTTCGCTGGCTACCGGGCTCGCGTTCGGGCTGGCGCCGGCGCTTCAGGGGGTCGGTCGCGACATTACCGCGCGTCTGCGGAACGACGCGGCCGCGAGCACCGCTCGACGCTCGCTGGCCGGAAACATCGTCATCGTGGCGCAGCTCGCGCTGTCGCTCGTGCTGCTCGTGGCTGCCGGGCTTTTCACGCGAGCGCTGAACGACGGCGCCCGAACCGACCCGGGCTTCGAGCCGAATGGCGTTGCGACCGCGTACTTCAACGCCGAGTCGTGGGGGTACGATTCCACGAAGGCGAACCGTTTCTTCCGGGCGCTGCGTGAGCGTGTGGCTGCTGCCCCGGGCGTGACGGCCACGTCGTATGCCGATATCCTGCCGCTCACCATGTCGAACAGCGACGACTTCGTCCGGCCCGAAGGTCCGGGCAGAGACGATGATGGCGTTTCGCGCGTCCGCGTCGGCGTGTCCGCGGTCGCTCCCGGCTACTTCGACGTCGTGGGAATCCCGATCCGCGTGGGACGAGCCGTCGTCGAGCAGGACGACGCGACGTCGCAGAAGGTGGTTGTCGTGAACGAGACGCTGGCGGATCGCCTCTGGCCCGGGGCGAGCGCGATCGGTCGGACGCTTGGGTACCATGGCGACCGCGTGCTGGTGGTCGGCGTCGCGCGCGATTCGAAGTACGGGACGCTCACGGAAGGAAAGCGGCCGTTCGTCTACGTGCCGCTCGCGCAGTACTCGCGGCCCGACCAGCGGCTGATCGTGCGGACGGCGCTCGACCCGGCTGCGCTGGCGCCGACGATCCGGGACGCCGTCCGGTCGCTCGACCCTGCCCTGCCGCCGCCGCTCGTGACCACACTGCGCCGGGAGACGAGCATCGTGCTCTTCCCGCAGCGGGTGGCGGCGACGGTGACGGGAGTGCTCGGTGGGGTGGGCCTCCTGCTGGCGGCTGTCGGCCTCTATGGCCTGATCGCGTTCTCCGTCGGGCGGCGGACGCGGGAGATCGGCGTGCGCGTGGCGTTAGGCGCGCAGCGCGGCGACGTGCTGAACATGGTCGTGCGCGAGGGCATGCGCCTTGCCGGTACAGGTGTGGTCGTCGGCGTGTTGCTGGCGGGTGCCGCCACTCGGCTCATTGCCGGATTTCTCTTCAACGTCAGTCCGCTGGACGGGCTCACGTTCGCGGGGATGTCCGGGCTGTTCGTCGTCGTGGCACTGGTGGCGAGCTACGTGCCCGCGAGGCGCGCGGCGGCGACGGATCCGCTGACGGCGTTGCGCGACGGGTAGCACGATCAACAACCGATGGAGGCGGAGTGGCGGAGGCGGCAGTGGTGGGCGCGAGCGTGGCGACTTCGATGCTCTGGCGTCGGCTGAATGCCCCCGGCCACGACGCATGTCGTCTGGTGCGCGAGGGCGAACGATGGCGACTGGAAGGCGTCGCCGCATTTCGGGATGACGGCGCCGTTGCACAGCTCGCCTATCGCGTCACCTGTGACCAGTACTGGCGTACGCTCGACGCGCATATCCACGGGTCGTTAGGGTCCGTGGAGGTGGACATCGGCGTTCGTCGATCGGCGAGAGGCGTGTGGATCCTGAACGGCGAGGCGGGGCCGGACCTTCCCGATTGCGTAGACGTCGACCTCGGATTCACGCCGGCGACGAACGCGCTGCAGATCCGGCGCATCGCGCTGCGGGTCGGTCAGTCCGCGCACGTGCCGGTCGCGTGGCTCGACGTGGCGGCACGCCAGGTGAGCCTGCTGGAACAACGGTACGAGCGGAGGACCGAGAGCGAGTACTGGTACGAGGCGCCGCGCTTCGACTACGCCGGCATGCTGGTCGTGAACGGCGCGGGCTTCCCGGTGGTGTACCCGAAGCTCTGGGAAGAGGAGCGGTAGGGGACGGCCGCCGCAGCCGTTTAATCGACACTTAACGCCGCTGACAGACGAGCTTCATCTCCTCGCCGTACCTTGCCGCTCGAGACCCGGGAGGACGCCGGGTCGTTCTCGCGGGCGACGCGATCGAGGAGGAACTATGGAGCTCGGGATTGGCATGCTATCCTATTTCCTCGGCGAAGCAGCTCCGTACGCGGTGTTTGCGGGCGGGGGGTACCTCGCGTGGCGGTTCGTCCGCGCGTACGAGCGGCGCTCTGCCTCGCCGGACCGGCTCGACGCGCTTGCCGATCGGGTGCGAATCCTCGAGGATGTGGTGGACCAGGTCGAGGACCGCATCGAGCGCGCGGATGAAATTCAACGATTCACCACGCGCGTCCTTGCTGGTCATGTCGCGAATACATCGCGTTAGGCTCGACTGGGGACTGGGGACTGGCGAGTGCCGGGGACGGGGGAAGGGCGACGGGCGACGGCTAACAGGCGGACACCCTCGGGAGGCTTATCGCTCAACAGCCAGCGTCAGCCAGCGGCCAGCACGAGCAGCCAGCAGCCAGCCGCCGTTTAACCCGTCGCCCGTCACCCGTCCCCCGTCCCCGACATATGTACAGCGAATCCGCTGAGCTCTACGATCTCATTTACGGCAGCTTCAAGAACTACGAGGAGGAGACCGACCGGCTCTTCCACGTGTTGTCGCGGGCGCGGCCGCGGCTGAAGACGGTGCTCGATGTCGCGTGCGGAACGGGTGAGCACGCGCGACTGCTCGCCGAACGACACGGCTTGTCGGTAGATGGCGTCGACCTGGATCCGACGTTCGTGCAGATCGCACAACGCAAGGTCCCCGCAGGCCGCTTCGTGCAGGGCGACATGAGCAACTTCGACCTCGGCCGCCGGTACGACGTCGTCATGTGCCTCTTCAGCTCGATCGGCTATGTGCGCACGCTGGACCGCCTGACGCGCGCCATTGGCTGCTTTCGAGATCACCTCGAGCCGGGCGGCGTCATCGTCGTCGAGCCGTGGTTTCCGCCAGGCGTCATGACATACGGCTACACGTCGACCGACGTCGGCGAGAGCGGCGGCTTGCGGGTCGTACGACGTGCCCGAACGGAAATCGATGGCCGACTCTCGCGCCTCCACTTCGACTACGACATCACGCGGAATGGCCAAACGCGGCACGTGAGCGAGATCCACGAGCTCGGGTTGTTCACGCTCGACGAAATGCGTGGTGCGTTCGAGGGGAATGGCCTGGTCGTGGAATACGACCCGAACGGCCTGACCGGTCGCGGACTGTACGTGGCGCGTTAGGCGACGGACTGCCGGAGACGGCCGGGAAACGGGAGACTGCCGGGAAACGGGAGACTGCCGGGAAACGGGAAACGGGAAACGGGAAACGGGAAACGGGAAACGGAGAACCCTCGGGACGCTCATTTCCCGACAGCCAGCGTCAGCCAGCAGCCAGCACGACCAGCCAGCCACCATCCGCCGTTCCTCCGTCGCCCGTCGTCCGTCCCCCGTCCCCGGCACTCGCCAGTCGCCAGTCGCCAGTCGCCAGTCTTGCGAATCCGCAACGGATGGCGCTGTTTCTCCCGGCCGCCATCGCCCCCGTGAGGAATCCAATGCATCGCATGTCGCTCCGACTGCTGCCCGCGCTCGCCTTCGCAGCCGCACCCCTGTTCGCGCAGAACAGCGCCACCCCGGCCGCGCCCGACGCCTCGCCCACCCCTGCCTCGGCAGCGCCGAAACCGAAAGAGCCACTCGTCGAGTTCGAGATGATGACCTGGCCCGAGGTGAAGGAGGCACTCGCCGCGGGCAAGACCACGGCGCTCTTCTACACCGGCGGCACCGAGCAGCGCGGTCCGCAGAACGTGAACGGCGGTCACACTCTCATGGGGAAGGCGACCGTCAAGGCCATCGCGCTCCAGCTCGGCAACGCCATCGCGATGCCCGTGCTGCCGTACACACCGAACAACGCCAGCGCGACACTCCCCGGAACGATCGGCCTCACCCCCGAGATTCTCGCCGCCATCCTCGAGCGCGTGAGCGAGCAGGCCATCGCCACCGGCTTCAGGAACATCATCCTCATGGGCGACCACGGCGGCGGGCAGCCTAACGTCTACCGCGAGGTCGCCAGGAAGCTCGACGACAAGTACGCGCCGCAGGGAGCTCACGTGTACTACTGCGACGAGGTGTACATCAAGGCACAAGCCGACTTCGACAAGTGGCTCGCCGACAACGGCTATCCCGCGAGCTCGCACGCCGGCATTCCCGACACGTCGGAGATGCTCTACCTCGGCGGCGACGTGTGGGTGCGCAAGGAGCTCATCAAGACCGCCCTCGGCGACCCGGTCCGCCAGCCCGGGCAGCCGCGTGACTCCACCGCGCAGCGCGTCAACAACGGCATCAGCGGCGACGCCCGCCGCTCCACCGCCGAATTGGGGAAGAAGGTCTTCGACATGAAGGTCGATTACGCGGTGAAGCAGATCAGGAGTCTCACGGGCGGCCAATGACCGACGACGATGTCCGGCTTCACATTCTCCGTGAGCTGATCGCGCGAAGCGCCGCGCCGAGTGTCGGGGACACCGCCTCGGCACTCGGGGTGCCGGAGACCGATGCCGCGGCCGCCTACGACCGATTGGCGGCGAGCCGGGTGATCGTCCTCGAGCCAGGCACGCGCGACGTGCTCATGGCCGCGCCACTCTCCGCGGTGCCGACGCCGCACATCGTTCGAATGGCCGACGGACGATCGCACTACGGGAACTGCGTGTGGGACGCGTTAGGTGTGATCGCGATGCTCGGCCGGGATGGCGACGTCGAGACGGTATGCATGGATTGCGATGCGCGTCTCACGCTCACGGTTCGCGGTGGCGCGCTCGCGCCCACGGACGCCGTGGTGCATTTCGCCGTGCCGGCGGCGCGCTGGTGGGAGAACATCGTGTTCACCTGAAGCACCATGCTTCTCTTCCGGTCGGAGGAGCATGTGCGTCGGTGGTGCGAGCTGCGTGGACTCCCTCGGGGCACGGTGTTTACTCCGGAGCAGATGTGGACGGTGGCGAAGTCATGGCATGGCCGTCGGCTCGAGCGGGGCTGGCGGCGCTTTACACCGGCGGAGGCGGAAGGGGTGTTCGCTAGCGCGGGTCTGACCGGCGCGTTCTGGTCCCTCCAACCGCCGATGTGACAACTTCTCCGTGCGGGGCGCCTAACGACACGCCGGATCGTTCGACGCATCCGTCACACCCTGCGGCTTCTGCGGCGCCTTCTCGACCAGCCGGCGAAGCTCCGCGATCGGCTCCGGGTTGTCGTCCACCTGCAGCCGCAAGACCACGTCGTTATGCAGCCACACGCCACCGCACTTCTTGACGATCAGCATGGCGGCGCTCTGCTTCCCGCGCGTGTCGCCGCCCGCCGCCTGCCCTGCCTCGAGCGCCGCGACGAGACGTAATGCCAGCGACCCTTCGGTCCGGTTGTACGCCGCCAGCATGGAATCCACGACACCCGGCCCCGCGAGGATGTTCCCCTGCGCGGTGACGTGCGCACCCTGCCGGTCTCCCGCCCACGGCGTCGCGTTGGGACCGGTGTACGCCGCCACGTTCCCTTTCGCGTCGACCACGGCGAACTGGCGTCCGAGCTTCGACCACCGCGCGCTGTCCGGGTCCGGGTCCCTGCCCCACACCGTCTTCACGACCTCGGCCGCCGATTTCCCCTGCCGCAGCAATGCCAGCGCCTGCGGTCCGTAGCTGACATCGACGATCGCCTGCGTCGCCGCGATGCCGACACCGGCCTCTGCCCACAGCACGCCGTTGCCCACCGAGAACACGCGTGACTGCACCGCACCTCCGAGTTGACCGGAGACCGAGTCGTATGCGATGATCGAGAAGGTGCCCGTCGCAGGCAGATCGCTGTCCCGGTCAGCGGGCGTGCACGCGATCAGCGCGGCGGCAGGAACGAGAGTTAGAATCTTCCTCATGGATGACCACCGACTCACGGTTGATTTGAAATGGACGAACAGCAAACCTGCGGCAAAGGCCTCGCTCAGCACTCGGCGCTCACCGCCAGCCTCGGCGATCTCGTCGCGTCGACGGCGCGTGTGCTCGAGGTACACATGAAGGCACTGGATCTTACCGACGAAAACGCGAAGCGCGAGTGCGATGTCTACCGCGAGCTCGCGAGCGCGCACCGGCGCATCGCCGGAGAGCTGGCCGACACGGCCAAACGCATGGCTGGATATCGAACCCTCCCGATGGGGCGCCACGACATGACTATCATGATGTCCGCTCCTCCGCGGCATGCCTTCGCCGGCTTCGTAAACCAGGAGGAAGCGCTCGTCGCGCTGCTCGAGACGCGACTCGCGCAGGACAAGGCCATGCTGACCGCGATGGCCGCCGCCGGCGATCCCGGTTGACGCGACCGCATGCCGTGAACGTTAGGCGGGCCACGCCGGCTGATGCGGCGGCCATCGCGCGCCTTGCCCTCGAGATCCAGGACGTTCACGTGGCCGGCCATCCGGATCTCTTCAAGCCGGGCGGCGGCGAGCCACACGCCGAGATCGCCAGTCGTGTCGTCGCGCCGGAACAATTCTACTGGGTCGCGACACTCACGGACGATCCGGTCGGATACGCCTACGCGCGAGTCGTCCTCGAACCGGAGTCGTTATGGCGCTATGCGTCACGTGTGCTGCTGCTCGACCAGATGGGCGTCGATGCACGATATCGGTCGCGCGGGATCGGCGAGGCGCTGTGGAACGCTGTGCGAGAGGCGGCGGCCGCTGAAGCCGTCGATCGCGTCGTCCTGAATGTCTGGTCGTTCAATCGGGGCGCACGCCGGTTCTACGAGCAGCTCGGGTTCACGGCGTTTCAGGAGCGCATGGCGTTCGAGATCCGGCCGACGCGCGACCGATCCCGTTAAACTTCCACCCGGACCTTCGAGGTCACATGTCCAACGGTCCTTGCCATCACATTACCGAAATCACGACCGTTCGCCATCCGAAGCACTACGAGTGCGAGGAGTGCATCAAGACGGGCTCCCGCTGGATGCACCTGCGCACCTGCCAGGCGTGCGGGGTGACGCTCTGCTGCGACAGCTCGCCGAACAAGCACGCGAGCCGTCACGCACACGCGAGTGGCCACCCTGTCGCCGCCTCGGCCGAGCCGGGCGAGCAGTGGCTCTACTGCTATCAGGACGACTCGTTCGCCGAATACTGAACCGAGGGGACATCGGGACATGGGGGACTCGGCCGGGAGGCTCTTACTGCAGAGGAGGTCTCCTCGGAGCGAATGGCTTCCCGGCCGAGTCCCGCTGTCCTAGTCCCGATGTCCCGGTTCCTCTACGCCGCCTTCAACACCACCTTCTCACAGTTATCCAGCTTCTTGTTGAAGATGTCATACCCGCGCGGTGCCTCGGAGAGCGGCATGCGATGCGTGATCACGAACGTCGGGTCGATCTCCCCGCGCTGGATGCGGTCCAGAAGCGGTCGCATGTAGCGCTGGCAGTGGCACTGCCCCGTCTTGATCGTGAGTGACCGATTCATCACCGCGTTCATCGGGAATTTGTCGATCAGCCCCGTGTAGACGCCGATCACGGACACCGTCCCGCCATTCGCGCACGACATGATCGCCTCACGCAGCGCGATCGGACGGTCCGTCTGCATCCGCATCATCTGCTTCGCTCGATCGTGCAGGTACTGCACACCGTGCGTATGACCCTCGACGCCGACCGCGTCGATACAGTGATCCGGCCCGCGCCCGCCCGTCAGATCCTTGAGCACATCGGGAACGCTGTCCACCTCCTCGTAGTTCACCGTCACCGCGCCCGCCTTCTCCGACGCCATCCGCAGCCGATAGGGGAATCGGTCGATCGCGATCACCTTCTCCGCACCGAGCAGGTACGCGCTCGCGATCGCGAATTGCCCAACCGGGCCACACCCCCAGACGGCAATCGTGTCGCCCGGCTTGATGCCGCACATCTCGGCGGCCATGTAGCCGGTGGGAAGAATGTCGGAGAGGAAGAGCACCTGCTCATCGGTCAGGTCCCCGGGCACCTTGAGGGGTCCCACGTCGGCGAACGGCACACGGGCGTACTCCGCCTGCCCGCCGGCGAACCCGCCCGTCAGGTGCGAGTACCCGAAGATTCCCGACGGCGAATGCCCGAGCAGCTTCTCCGCGATCCACGCGTTAGGGTTGGAGTTCTCGCAGAGGGAGTAGGCCTTGGCCTTGCAGGCGCCACACGCGCCGCACGCGATCGGGAACGGCACCACGACGCGGTCACCCACGGCGAGGCTCTTCACGTCCGGGCCGACTTCGACCACCTCACCCATGAACTCGTGGCCCATGATGTCGCCCGGCTCCATCATCGGGAGAAATCCGTTGTACAGATGAAGGTCGGAGCCGCAGATCGCCGTCGACGTGATCTTCACGATGCAGTCTTGTTGATTGAGAATCGTCGGGTCCGGCACCTCCCGGACCTCCATGCGAGTCGGCCCCATCCAGCACGTTGCTTTCATCGTTGGTCTCCCGCTCCTTCAGAGCTCCACGGGTTTGTTGTCCGGTTGCGCGGGATGTGGACCGCGTCGCTTCGTCGCGTCCGACAGCAGGATCTCGCCTGTCTCCATCACCTGTTTGAAGTGGCGCAGATCGTCTGCGACCTGCTGCCCTGGCTCCTCGCGCCAGAGCATCGCGACCTTCGATCCGAGCTTTCCAAAGGGCGGGTCATACTCGAGCGTGACGCGCAGCTCGGTGCCGCGATCGCCCGGCGCGCGCGCGAACCGCACCTCGCCCGCGTTGTAGACCTTCGAGCCGGGGAGCGACCGCCACGCAATGACCTCGTTGATCCGGTCTTCCGTGGTCTCGGCATCCCATTCCACCGTCTTCCCCGCCGGCGCCTTCGCGACCCAGTGCGAGCGGCGATCACCCGTCATCTGTACCGACTCGAGATGCCGCATGAAACGCGGAAGGTTCTGGAAGTCGTGCCAGAACGCATAGACCTCCTCGACAGGTCGCCGCACCGTGATGCTGCGCTTCGTGCGGATGATGCCCTCGCCCATCTGCTCGTTCGCGACGGTTTCCGGCTGTTTCGCGAGCGTCTTCGCCGCCATCACGTCGAGTGCCGTAACGGCAAGCACGTTCGCAGTCGCGAACAGCGTACGGCCCCGGTCATTCTCGGAATTCGCGAGTGTCGCGCCGAGGAAAGCGAGGTCGAGCGCGTCACCGGCAACACGCGCCATCACGCTCTTCTTCGGCTGCTGGTTCGAGAGAATCGCAACGCCCGAGCTGATCTCCCGCAGCCCCATCAATCTGAGGAGTGTACGGTTGCGGTCGTTAGGGTGCTTGACTCCGATCAGTCGCGCAATCGCTGTCGGCGCAAGCACCTCGGCCAGCCCAAGCCCGATGCTGAAGTAGCCCAGAAAGTCGGAGAGGCTCTCGCCCCCCGTACCGCGATCCTCATCGGCTAACCGTTGGTACGGCGTCGTCACTTCCGGCCGCGGACGTGCCTTCTGGCCGAGTGCGGTGCCGGCTCCGCGTTCGGCGCGGGTGGAGGACTCGATGCCCGTTTCCGTTGATGCGGCCATGCTCTGCTCCTTCTCTCCCTGAGTGACGAGCGCGCGTGTCGCGCGCGCTCGTGATCGAAAAGCGATCGTGATGGGAGGACGGAGCGGCGCAGAGCGTGTGCCGCGCGCGGGCGACGTGCCCGAAACCCGACGACGAAACAGCGGCGACCCCTGCCTTCAGACGTTGCGGGGCGTGACGTCCGTCAGCTCGAGGTACAACGACACGGTATCGACGCGCGCGCCATTGGATCCGAGCGAGTAGCCCGGAATCACGCCGACCTCTTGGTAGCCAAGCGGCTTGTAGAAGCGATCGGCGACGCTGCGGCGCGCGTTGAGCAGAAGGAGCGAGCGGCCACGTTGGCGCGCTGACGCATGCAGCGCCGCCATCAGTGATGCTCCAACGCCGCGGCCACGAAGCGTCCGGCTGATGAACACCTTTTGGACCTCGGCCCTGTGCAGCGCGTTAGGGAGCGACGGGAGCCACAGCTGGCCGGAACCGGTAATCTGCCCGTCACAGAACACGCCCATCAGCACACGCGAGCCGAGGGCGAGCTCTGGACCGCGCGCGATCCAGTAGTTCCGCGCCGCCGCCGGCTCGACCGGCGGGACGAAGCCGAGCGGTGCCTGGTCATCGACGGTGTCGATGAGCAGATCGACCAGCGCGGGCACCAATGGCGGGAACTCGTCCGCGGTGACCGGCCGAACGGTCGTCGCCATGTGCGTCACGCCTAACGCCCAGTCGATTTCCCGACCTGCAGGGAGATCCGTCGCGCGTCCCGCAGAGCGACATCCGGCGCCACGTCGAACGAGCCATCCCACCGGGCGAGCAGCACCGACGCGAGACAGTTGCCGACCACGTTGAGGGACGTCCGCGCCATGTCCATGAACGCGTCTACGCCAAGGATGACGGCGATCCCCTCGAGCGGCAGCCCGAATTGCGTCAGCGTACCCGATAGCACGACCAACGAGGCGCGAGGCACCGCGGCCATCCCTTTGCTCGTCAGCAAGAGCATCGACATCATGAAGACCTGCCGGGATACCGGTAGCGCGATCCCCGCCGCCTGAGCGACGAACATCGGCGCCATCGCGAGGTAGAGCGTCGTGCCATCCATGTTGAACGCGTAGCCGGCGGGCAGCACGAACGACGCGATGCGACGCGGTACACCGAGGCGTTCCATGTTGGTGAGTGCCAGCGGGAGAGCTGCTTCGGATGACGCCGTCGAGAACGCGATGAGCCACGGCTCCTTCGTCGCGCTCCAGAACCGCCGCAGCGGAACACGGAAGGCGATCGCGATCGGTAACAGGACGCCCAGCGCGAACACGATCAGTGCGCCATAGAGCGTAAGGACCAGCGCGCCGAGATGGCGGAGCACACCGATGCCGCTTTTCCCTACCGTCGCCGCGATCGCTCCGCCGACGCCGATCGGCGCGAACCGCATGACGAGCGAGGTGAACTCGAACATTACCTCCGAGAGCGCCTGGCAGAACGCCAGCCCGTGCGCTCGATGCGCCTATGGTCACGCCCGACCCCGGCTGCGCGAGGTTCACCGCGAGCAGCCCCACGACGAGCGCGAGCGCGGTAACGAGCTCGAAGTAGAGGAGCGATCGGACCGCGAGTGTTCCAACCCGTTTCATGTCGTGGCCGTGTCCCGCGATCCCCACCACGAGCGACGCGAACAAGAGCGGCGCGACCAGCGACTTGACCACCCACTGCGCCTGTGAGATGCGGCCGATCCAGCGAAGCCGGGACACCGGGTTCGACGTTAGGCGCCGAACGCGTCGCCGAACCGTTTTCGCGTGTCGAGCCGGTCGAGCCAGCCCACGGTGTGTTCCGCCACGGTCCCGAGCGCGCCAGGCTCCTCGAACGAGCTCCCGACCCGCGGAATCCGCACCAGCACGGCGGTTCTCGACAGCCGGTCGAAGGCGTCGGCATAGCCCGGCCGGGCGCGCTCCTCATCGGCGCTGACGACGAACAGCGTTGGGGCGGTGATGTTGGGAAGCGCGGCGGAGACGAGATCGACGCGCGCACCGCGCACCGCCACGGCGAACGTGTGCCCCGGGCGATGCGCCGCCGTCACGAGCACGGCCGCCGCGCCGGTCCCCGCTCCCGCGAGTATCGTGCGGTGCGCGCCGGCCACGCCTTCACGCTCCGCCCACTCGCACACGCCCGCGAGCCGCGCCGCTGCGCGCTGGACATCCGCATGACGCAGTGCCTCCGGTCCGGCAGCGTGCTGTTCTTCGCGGGTGAACAGGTCGACGCGCAACGTCGCGTAGCCGGACAGACGGAGTCGGCCAGCCAGGTACCGCTCCATGTAGCTGTTCCGGCTGCCTTCGCTACCGCTGCCCAGAATCACGAGACCACGCACGCCTCCCCTGCGTGCCCAACGCGTGGACAATCGCGCGACGCGTGGCACTCCGAGCTCGCCCACGACGGTCGCGTCGAAGGCCGGCACGCAGATCGTCCGTTCCGCCGGCTGGTCGTGACCGTGGGCCCGCGTTAGGGCCACGCCCAGCTGATCGCTCATGTCGCGAACGTACGGCGAAACACGTCTGGCCGGTTGCCCGGCCAGGGCGAAGACATCGTCATCGCTCACCGGAACGTGGTTCTCGTACCACGCCGAGATGGCATTGAAGCGCGCTGGCGTCATCGCCACGACCAGCTCGTCCACTTCGGCGCGAACCTCCTCCGCGCTCGGCTGAGCGGCCACCGGAACCGCGGCGACGATGCGAGCGGGACGTCTGGCGCGAACGCTCCGGATCGCCGCACGCATCGTGGCGCCGGTCGCCAACCCGTCGTCGACAATGATGACCGTCCGCCCGCGCAGATCGAACGACCGGAGACCGGTCCGGTACGTCGCCGCGCGTCGCTCGACCTCGATGCGCTCCCGCTCCACCAGCCTGTCCACGATCCGCTGCGGCACGCCGAGGTACCACGCGATCGAGTCCGCGATCACGCGATGGCTTCCCTCCGCGACCGCACCAAGCGCGACGTCCTCGATGCCGGGAACGCCAACCTTGTGCGCGACGACGACCCCGATCGGTACGCCGAGATGATCCGCGACCTCGCGGGCAACGGGAACCCCGGCCCGCGCGAGACCGAGCACGATGACTCCTGGCTGGCCGCGGTATGTCCCGAGCAGTCGAGCCAGCGCTCGTCCGGCGGCAGCGCGATCGCGGAACATCGCGCGCGGGGTCACGAGCTCGAGCGGGCGCGGTTTCATCGTGTGCTCGCGGGCGCGCATCATGAGTCTCTCCATCGCGTGTGTACCCCGAAACACGCAGGAGATTGCGGAAACCGGCCAGCCGTTGGCGCCTAACGAATCATGACATGCCGCTCACGACTCGCGTCGAGCGGAGCTAGTCGGCCATGACCTTCGCGCCTTCGCGCCGCAGCCGCCGCAGCGCCGCGCTGGCCTCGCGAACGTACGGCTGCAGCTCGGGATCGGCCGTGCGCCACGCGGCCATCACGAACGCGTAGTTCGCGGCCGCGCCATTGCGCTGCCCGAGGCGATCGAGCACGCGCGCGCGCTCCATGGTCCACAGCACGTCATCGATCCCGTTGCTGCACGACGTCGTCCCCGGCCAGCGACGCTCGAGCCGATGGGCCGCCTCGCGGTAGCGCCCGGCCGCAACGAGCAGCCGCACGATCGTCACCCGGTTGTCCGACCAGCACTCCGAGAGCGTGTCCTTCGTTCCGGCGAGCACCCGCAGCGCGGTGGCCGAGTCACGCTTCGCCAGGGCAAGGTACCCGCGGCCCGACACGATGTTCGCTCGAATCATCGCGTCCGCCGACGGTGTGCGAATCCGATCGCCCTCCGCCCAGAACGAGTCGATGTACGTGCGGATGGCGGCGGTGTCACCGTCGCTGGCCCACCAGGCGTACAACCGCGGCATCCGCGTGCCCGGGGCCAGCGCGAGAATGCGATTGAACTCAGCGCGACTCGAGTCCCTGGGTACCGCGTTGAACCGGGCCAGATCGTACGTGACCAGCGTGCGCATACCGTACGGATCCAGCGACGTCAGACGACTCGCATCGCGCAGGTGTCCTCGAAACTCCAGCCCCTTCAACAGCTGCTCTTCCACGCAGCCGTGGGGCGTGCGCCGCGCGAGAGAGTCATTCTGCGGCTGCGCGAGGTAGGCCCGCGCGATGCGAACCACCGTTTCGGCCGAGTCCGGAATGTGCCGGAGCAGCCCCACGGCGGCGCATAACGCGTCGGGCGGCAAGGTGTCGACCAGCCGCGTGGCATCGAGCGCCGCCGCTCGCGCCGGATCCAGCAGGTCACCCTCGAGCCGTATCAGCTGTGACCTGGCGCCGGCGGGTGCCAGCGCGAGATAGGCATTGATGTACCGCCGCGCGCTCGGCGCGCCGTCGAGATACGCCGCGAAGTTGATCGGCCGCACGTACGCCGGTGCGAACGTGGAGTCGAGCGAGATCGCGTGATCGTAGCGCGCCAGCGTGCCGCGGTCATCCACCTCGCCAACGACGACCTCACGGTCGTACTCCGCGCGCGCCTCCGCGTGCAGGAATGCGAGCTCGGCGTCGTTAGGGTACCGGCGCTGTGCGTCGATCAACGCGGCGCAGAGACTGTCGAACACCGCTTCCTCGCTCGCGAAATTGCCGTCGCGCAGCGCTCGGCGCCGGGCGAAATACGTCTCCGCGGTCAGCGAGTCGATGGTGGCGAGCAACCGCTCGCGCGGTCCCAGGCCACGCAGGTAATGGCTGGGGAGGCGCATCAGCTCGTACGCGACCGAATCCGGCGGATCGTGCGCGTCACGCCAACGCCTCACGGCGGCAAGCCGGTGATACGCCATCGCGAACGTGGTGTCGAGCGCCAGCGCCTCCTCGAAGCGCGCTTGCGCCGAATCCCAGGCCGCCGCGCGGTAATACTGCTCGCCCTGCAGATACGTCTTCAGCGCTGCCAGCGAGTTCGTCGGCGACGACGTCGCGTGGGCCATGTCGATCCTGCGGGAACGACCGAGCTCCCGAAGCACCCCGAGCGTCAGCGAATCGGACAGTCGGTCCATGCGCGCGCTCACATCACGCCGCTCGAACTCGGATACCGTACGGCCCGTCCGCACATCGAGCAGGCTGACGGTCGCGCGAACGGAATCGCCGGCGGCCAGCAGCCCGCCATACACGACGAGCCGCGCGCCGGTCGCCCTGCCTAACGCACGCGCCGACGCCGAGTCGGCCCGGCCACGCCAACGATGCACCACCACCGACGCCGGCACCGCCCGGATCGCCCCCGCCCCATCCAGGCTTCGCGACATCACGTCGACGAGCCCCTCCTTCCAGAGCAGCAAGGCGGGCGCCGCGACATCGAACGGAGCGACCGCCACCAGATTGGGGTCATAGGCCGCCGTCTGCTGCGACTCCCAAACGGCAAACGACGCGACCACGACGGCCACGCCCGACGCGACCGCCACGCTTGTTCGGCGCCACCAGGGCGGTGTTCCCGCGCGGGCGTCATCCAGCGCCAACGCCAGCTCACCAGCGGTGCTGTAGCGCTCCTCACGCGACGGCGACATCGCGCGCAGCACCACCGTCGCGAGCTCGCGCGACACGTTGCGGCACAGTGCCCCCGGGTCTGGACCGCCGGTCGTTCGGGCGCCAGCTACGACGTCCTGGACAGTCCGTCGCGCAAACGGCTGATCACCGGTGAGCATCTCGAAGAGCACGCAGCCGAGCGAATACACATCGCTTCGACCGTCGACGTCGGGCAGACCGAGCGCCTGCTCCGGGCTCATGTAGGACGGCGTGCCGAGCATCGGCATCGCGTTCTCGCCGGCGTCGGCTGGAATGACGCTGCTGCCGTCGCCGGCCTTCGAGATTGCCCTCGCAATGCCGAAGTCGGCGATGACGGCGTGCCCCTCGTGCAGCAGGATGTTGCCAGGTTTGATGTCGAGGTGCACGACACCGCGCCGGTGCGCATAGTCGAGCGCCTGCGCGATCTCCTTGCCCAGCCGGACGGCTTCGTCCGGGGCGAGACGGATCTCACGCAGCAGGCGATCTCTCAGCGTCTCGCCGGCCGCGAACGGCGTGATGAAATAGAGAAACGAGGGCTCTCCCTCGTGCTCCGACTTCACCTCACCCGAGTCGTGGAGCGGCAGGATGTGCGGGTGTGACAGGCTCGCGGCGATCTCGATCTCGCGCTCGAACCGCTCGCTGCCGATCAGCCGGGCGACCTCCGCGTGCAGCGCCTTCACGGCGACCTGGCGCCCGTGCTTGGCGTCGTTGGCGAGGTAGACCGTTCCCATCCCGCCACGACCGATCTCGCGCACGATGTGGTAGCGGCCGCTGATCGGCGACGGAATCGGCGGCGTCAGCTCGGCCAGCAATGGCGCGTACGCGACGGCCGCCGGATCCGCGAGGATCGTGTCGCCCTTGTCGCACGCCGCGAGCAGATTGCAGAGTTCCGTACGGAGCTCGGCGTCGTCGCGGCACACGTCATCGAGGAACGCCGATCGCCGTTCCGGCTCGAGCTCGAGGGCGTCGTCGAGCAGGGGCTCGAGCAACTTCCAGCGTTCGTGCGACAGCGAGCCGAACGTCATGCGAGTCGCTAGTTGGCTCCCGGCACCGGATCGTGATTCGACTCAGGACCGAGGGCCTGGTACAACAGTCCTCGCGCCTTGATCCAGTCGCGTCGTACGGTACGAACCGCGATGTGCAGCGCTTCGGCCGTCTCCTGTTCGGTCATCCCGCCAAAGAATCGGCACTCCACGACGCGAGCGAGCCGCTCGTCCAGCTTCGCGAGCTTATCGAGCGCTTCGTGGAGCTCGAGCAGGGACTCGGCCTGCGTATCCGCCGCCGTGAGCTCGTCATCGAGCGTGACGTGCCGAAGGGGCCCGCCGCGCTTCTCCGCCCTGCGACGGCGTGCCCGATCCACGAGGATGTGTCTCATGGCAACGGACGCGACGCCGAGGAAGTGGGCGCGATTGCGCCAGTCGGTCCGCTCCGCGCGCGAGAACTTCAGATAGAGCTCGTGCACCAGCGCGGTCGTGGACATCGAGTCACTCGGCCGCACGGCAAGCTCGCGGCGCGCGGCGCGTCGCAGCTCGTGATACACGAGCGGAAGAATCTGATCGAACGCCTCGCGGCGGCCCGCCCGAAGATCTCCGAGGAGCTCGGTGATGCTCGTGGTATGCTCGAGGGGCGCCTGCGAACGATCGATCGAGGCTTCGTGATCGAGCATTGCTGGCAAGGACCAGGCATCGGCGCGAGAGGACATTTGGCGCCTGATCGGGCGGTGGCTTCCGATCGGCGTCGGAGCCTCTCCGGCGACCTGTTGATCGCGAATGATTAACTGCGGCCCAACCCGCCGCAATGTGCCGTGTCTATTCGGCTTCGCGGTCAGGTCCGGCTCGGGCACCCTCGGGCGTGAAACGTCCGGATTGAGGCCGGTTTCGACCGCGCGTTTGCGTTGACTGGAAGCGCTCATTGGACGAGGAGGCTACCGCGGTGACAGCGAACATCGAAGGAATACGACGTGGAGACACGGGCGTCGTGTGGGACTGGGTCGTCGTCCCGAGCGGACGGCACACTACTGCACGGGTACTACGTACTCGGGGAGTCGAACCGGACATTAATGACCGGCCGGGCGATACACCTGTTTGCGGGCCCCGCGCCCCACGTGACAGCTAAGAACCCCCGGGCGCGGGAAATGGTTCACGCTATGCGTGGTTTCGATGACGTTCGACTCCGACCCCGTGCGTGCCTAACGCCCGCGTCGCCCACTACCTTTTCGTCGCATGACACCCATCGCATATCTTGGAACCGGCCTCCTCGGGAGTGCCCTGGCTGAAGCTGCTGCCAAGCGCGGCGATCAAGTCACCGTCTGGAATCGCACTGCCTCCAAGGCACGCGCCCTCGAGCAGTTCGGCATCAAGGTGGCCGCTACCCCCGCTGACGCCGTGCGCGGCGCGGCACGCGTCCACCTCGTGCTCAAGGACGACCCGGTGGTCGACGAAGTGATCGCCGCGCTGCGCCCGGGACTGGCCCCCGACGCCATCATCGTCGACCATACCACTACACACCCGAAGCTCACCGGCGAGCGCGCACGCCGGCTGAACGCGGACGGGGTTCGCTACATCCACTGCCCGGTGTTCATCGGGCCCGCCGCGGCGCGCGCGGGCCAGGGGATCATTCTCGCGTCGGGCCCGAAACCGCTGTTCGACGCCGTGAAGGACGCGCTATCGCACATGGCGCCGCGCGTGGAGTACTTCGGCGAGCGACCGGATCTCGCGGCGGTCTACAAGCTGTGTGGGAACGCCATCATCATTGGCCTGTCGGGTATCGTGGCCGACGTCTTCGCGATCGCTCGTGGCTCGGGGGTTGCGCCGGAGGATGCACTCAAGCTGCTCGACTTCTTCAATCCCGGCGCGATCATCGCGGGGCGCGGGCGCAACATGGCAAAGCGGAACTTCGCGCCGGCGTTCGAGCTGGTGATGGCGAGGAAGGACGTTAGGCTGATGATGGAATCCGCGAACGGCACGCCACTCATCACGCTCCCGGCGATCGCGGCGCGCATGGACGCCTTGATCGCCGAGGGACTGGGCGAGAGTGACCTGGGCGTGCTTGGCAAGGATTCCGTTGGGTAGTCCGCTCGGGCCGGGACACTCTTGCTAACCTCCGGCCTGGCTTGGTCCGGCAGTCAAACAATAAGGGAAAACGGAAACGGCCGGAAACATCGGATCTTGCGGATCGCTCCCCTTGGGGAAAACTCCTCCCGCAACGAGCCGTGATTTCTTTTGCGAACAGCCCCGGGACGCTCATATCACGTCTCCCGAGGCTGTTGCCCATCAACCAGCTCGTTGCGGGTGGAATCGTCCCGTCCTCGGAGCGATCCGCGCGATCAGTAGTTTCCGGCCGTTTCCGTTTTCTTTCTTTCTGAGTATTGCACGGCGTCGTAGCCGGATCTGGCGCCCGTCACCATATGTCCCCGACGGTGAACCCATCCGGAAAGGGATCATCGGGGTCCACGACGTAGGATGCCATTCCGGTGATCCACGCCTGACCGCCTAACGTCGGTACGACGGCTGGATACTTTCCAACCCGCGTTTCCTCGACGAGGCACCCGGTGAACACGGTGCCGAGAACGCCGGCATGGCGGAAGGGTTGTCCGAGCGGCAGGCGTCCTTTGGCGTGCAGTGTCGCCATTTTCGCGCACGTGCCGGTTCCGCACGGCGAGCGGTCGATGGCCCCGGTCCACGTGGACGGTTTGCTCCAGTCGAGCGTCCCGGTCGAGACGACCACCGCGTTCTGCCAGTCGGCGTCGTCGCCGAGGGGCGGTCCCGAGAGCTGCGCGATCGTGACGCCGTCGAACCCGGGCTGCTCGGGATGCACGATCGGGCACTGCTCGCGCGCGGCCGCCTTCACCATCTCGCCAATCCGGACGATGTCACGCCCCTCGTCAGGCGTCAGGCGAAGGCCGAACTGGGTGGCGTCGGCGATCACGTAGAACATCCCACCGTACGCGACATCCACGGTCACCGTGCCGAGGTGCGGTACCTCGATCGCCGTGTCGAGGTAGGCGGCGAACGCGGGCACGTTGCGAAACGTGACGCGCTTCACCTTGCCGTTCGCGCAGGCCGCCGTGACACGAATGAGCCCAGCGGGCGTCTCCAGTGTGAGCTCGGTGACCGGCTCCCGCATCGGAAGCATGCCCGTCTCGAGCAGCACGGTCGTGACGCAGATCGTGTTCGTCCCCGACATGCCGGGGTACTCGACCTGCTCCATGATCACGAAACCGGCATCCGCCTCCGGGTGCGAGGATGGCAGGATGAGGTTGCAGTTCGCGGCCGGGTACCCGCGCGGCTCGCGAAGCATCCGCTTTCGCAGACCGTCCGCATGATCGCGCAGGTGGCACATCTTGTCGTACATCGTGTCGCCCGGCACGTCGAGCACCCCTCCCACGATCACGCGCCCATGTTCGCCACAGGCGTGTGCATCGACGGCGTGCACGAGGTTCGAGATGCGCATCAAGCGCGGGACTCGATCCGAGCGTCCTGCGTCGACCAGCGTCGCGCCTGCGCATCGTAGCGAGCGCGCGCCGCGTCGACCTCGGCGAGATGCGCGCCCGACCAATCGATCAGCGCGTGCACGATCTGCCGGAGCGTCGCGCCGAGCGGCGTGAGCTCGTACTCCACGCGCGGCGGGACCTCGGGGTACATGGTGCGGCTCACGAGCCCATCGCGCTCGAGCCCGCGCAGCGTCACGGTGAGCATCCGCTGGCTGACACCATCGACGCGCCGACGCAGCTCGCTGAAGCGGAGCGGGCCCGCCTCCGCGAGCACATGGATGATGT
>DASUGD010000400.1:0-84788 GCA_036274195.1 Gemmatimonadaceae bacterium
ACGAGAAGGGGGGTGGCGACGAGGCTCGCGACGAGCGCGGTACGTTTTCGATTCATTGAATTGCTCGGCTCAACGGGGTGTAGACAAACTAGATACGCGGCGTGGTAGGAGGAGTTCCGCGCCCCTTGAAACGGACTGCACGCAAGCGGAGTACGTCACTGGCCGTTTCCGCCTGTGCTTGCGCCGGCCCCTTCCTCACTTCCACTGGCCCACAGCGCGCGCCATGACATTTCCCGCCCTTTGCGGAATCCCTTCTGCGTGAGCTTCACGCCATCCGGCGAGATGGTGACCATGTAGGCCTGACCATCCATCTCGATCTCGCGCTTGATCGTCTTGTCGAGCTTCGTTGCCATGGAAACTCCGTTTCGTTGTAGTGAAGCCGGAACGACGGGGTAATGGAGGGAGCGTCGCAGATCCTACACCAAACGCGATGCCAATACATAGTCTACGAACCATTCACGCCGATGCTGCTTAAAGGCAATATCGCGAGCGAGGCCTTCCGCAAGCAGCATCTGATGCGCCGGCTGCAACACGCGCTGCAGATGCGATGGATAACGCTGAGCGAGCGGTAACTGTTCGGCGAGCTGATCAAGAGCGATTCGCCACGTCACGGTCCCGTCTTCTCTCGCTACCTCCAGCAAGCGGTACAATCGACGCGCCACGGGCGACGACAGACTCAGATATCGCGGTGCAGAAAGCGTCACGATGTGACCTGCCGCGATGTTCGAGCGGATCGCGGCCGAGATCGTAACGCGGGCGTCTCCAGGCTCCGACGCCGAGAAGGTCGGGAACAACGCGAGCTGCTCGCGGTCGCTGTTCCGACGACGTTCGATCGCAATCGAGCTGAGAATCGTGAACCGCCCTTCGAGACGGGTAGCGCCAGCGGCATCATAATAGACGCCGCTCGACTCGAGGGTAGTGTGCTCCAGGCGACCGAGCGCGCCCCGGAGCTGTTCGTAGGTCCGCCCGTCAACGCGCCGGCCGATCGAGCGAAGAAACGCATGGAGCGTGAACGTCAATGCGCCGTCCTCGGGGCAGTTCGCCTCGTGGTAGCGGCGCAGAAGCTCAACGTAGACGTCCTGGTCGAACGTTCCGGGGACGCGGTCGTCGGGGGCCGGCAGGACGCGCCAACGTCCCCCGGATTCGGGAGCGTACGTGATCGCGGAGTCATCGGCCGAATCGCTCAGGCGGAACAGCGGCAAAGCCTCGAGCGATCGATCGAGCACAATCGTGCGCGTGGCAGTTCGCCGGTGCGCGGCGAGGCTCATGCGGCGTAGCGTAGTGTCACACCGGCTGCGAAGCTAGGGCCGAGCCTCACATTTGTTGCCCTTCAAGCGTCATCCGGCGCGCCACGCCATGTGCAACGAGCAAAGCAAAGGCTCTGGCGGTGTCCCGCTGCTTGTGTGTCGGTCGGCTGTCGTGATATCGGATGCGCGCTCCGGTCAGCCGAGTTGGATGACCTGACCCGTGATGGACCGTGCTGCCTCCGAGAAACACAGGAAATACACGGCATCGGCGACTTCCTCACGTTCGACATATCGCGCGGCCGAGCCCATGGTCTCGAGGTTCGCAGCGGTGCGAATCGCGGTCGGAGCGAGAGCGTTCGACCGCACCCCTGTTTCGCGCTCCTCCTGAGCGATGGCGCGCATGAGCGTGATCACACCGGCTTTGGAGACCGCGTACGCGGACATTTCGGCGATCCGCCCACCTGGCAGGGCGGCAGCGGAAGCGAAAAAAACGACGGCGCCCTGACGTTTTCGGAGCAGAGGAAGAAAGGCGCGGGTGGTCAGATACGCGGTCGTGAGGCCTATGCCCAACTGCCTGGACCAGGCGTCGGGATCGCTGTCGGCGACCTTACCCGACATGCTGAATCCACCTGCGATGTTGACCAGGGCATCGATCGCGCCGAAGTCGCGGGCGACTGTCGCCGCGACCGCATGGAGCTGACCCACATCCGTCAGATCCGCGCGCATTGCGCTCGCTCGGAGCCCCAGTTCGCGAAGCTCGGTCGCACGAGCCTCTGCCTCTATCCCGGTTCGGTCGACGAGGACGACAGAGGCGCCGCGTTCGGCCAGCGAACGCGCTACCGCTTCACCTACCTGCCCGGGACGAGAGACGCCGGTGAGAACCGCGACTTTTCCGTCGAGGGGACGATCAGTGCGAGCCGGTGCGGACATAGCGACGACAGGTTGACGGTGATGCAACCGTGCGCGAGTGGAACGGTCTCTGCGCTGCGACAGGTGTCAGTGTAAATCGTCGAGGCTCTGCGGTGGTTCCGTGATTCGATTCATCAAGCGGCTTGCTGCCGTAATTGGCGTGTTGGCGGTACTCGCATTCGCACTCATCGGGATGTTGACCGTGACGCGCGGCACTCCAGTGCGAAGAGTCCTCGCGGTCGGCGACGACAAGCTGCCCGGGGTTCGCGACTCACTGTTCATCCGGACCATGCAGCTGTTCTCGGGGATGGCGATCGAGAGCGGCAACGCCGTCGAGGTCCTCCCAAACGGGCTGGTGTACCCGCGGCTCTGGGCAGACATCCACTCGGCGACTCAAACCGTGACCGTCCAGATGTATTTCTCGAAGCCGGGAGCGGTGGCGGATTCGATGGCCAAGTACCTCACTGACCGCGCACGGGCGAAGGTGCGAGTGCTGCTCCTACTCGACGCGTTCGGCTCGCAGGATCTCGCAGGTGATTGGGCGGACAATCTGAAGAAAGCGGGTGTGGAGGTCGCGTGGCTTCGGGCACTTCACTGGTACACGCTGCATCGTGCCGCTACGCGCTCACACGTCCGGGCGGTGGTCGTGGACGGTCGCGTCGGGTACACGGGTGGGTTCGGGCTGGCCGACTACTGGTTGGGGAGTGGACACTCGGAGAACGAGTGGCGTGAATCGAACGTTCGCTTCGAAGGTCCAGCAGTGGCACAGCTCCAGGCCACGTTCGCATCGGGGTGGGCGGAGGCGGCTGGTGAGCTCATCACGGGGGATCTGTTCTTCCCGCCCCAGGCTTTTGCCCAGGTCGGCCCCGTGCGAGCCGCGTTGTTTCACTCTGTTCCCACGGCCGGCAGTACACCAGCCGAGCGGTTTCTGGCCTTGTCGATCAGTGGCGCCCGCCGCACGCTCTACATCTCGAACTCGTACTTCGTGCCCGACGACGACTTTCGTCGCCTACTCGTTAGGGCAGCGAAACGCGGCGTCGACGTGCGCGTGCTGACGGCGGGTGACAAAAGTGACATCAAGACCACGTTGTACGCGGGGCGTGCGCGATATCCCGAGCTGATCAAGGGTGGTGTGCGCATCTACGAGTATCAGCCGACGATGATGCACGCGAAGACGTTCGTGGTAGACGGTGTGTGGTCGACGGTGGGATCACTCAACTTCGACAACCGATCCCTGGTGTTCAACAACGAGTCGAACCTCGTGGCGCTGGATGAAGGCATCGGCGCGACGCTCGACTCGCTGTTCGCGGATGACCTGCGGTACGCGAAAGAAATCAAACTCGCCGAATTCGACCGGCGGTCGTGGATCGAACAACTTCTCGAGTGGGGGGCGAACACGTTGCAGCGCGTGCTCTGACCTCGAGGTCCGAGGCGGCGCTAACCGCGAATATCGGCGCGGCCGAGGGCGGCGCGGACGGCCTCGCGCATGGCGATGATCGCGTTTTCGCTCGATGCGGGTGAGTCGTCGCGGACGTGAATCTCGATCCCGTCCGCGACGAGCACGCGTCGCCAGGCCATCGGCCCTTGATCGTCCTGGGCCACGACGACGTCGGCACGCGCGCCGAGCGCTGGGGCAAGGGACTGCGCGATCCGGCGCTCGAGAAGGTCTCCCGTGGTCTCGTGCATCTCGCGCTTGATGACGTCCAGCGTTTGGCCCTCACGCTGTCGGATTTTGATGGCGAGAAGCTGAAGGAGGTGGCGGTAATTGTAGGTCGCCGCCGTGCCGGTGCCTTCGGGGCGGTCGAGCAACCCATTGGACACGTAGAACCGGACAGCGCGGGCGCTTGGAGCGGCTCGGGCAGACGCGTTCGTGGGTCGCATTCCGGCAGCGTCGACGAGTGCGGTGACGTGGGCGGCGAGCCCGCGAGCGTTCCAGGGGGCGTGGCGGGCGTGGGCTCGGAGAAGCGCAACCGGTGACTCAGCCATGATGCGAACATAATTACGTCAGCGTGGCGGTACGAGGGGCACCTGGAAGGGTAACCACTACGCTCGTGCCCTTTTCCGCGGAGCTTTCGATCGTAATCGTTCCCTGGTGCTCCTCGATGATTCGCTGAGCGAGTGCGAGCCCAACGCCCGAGCTTCCTGGTTTCGTGGACAGAAACGGCTCGAAGACTCGGGGCAGCATCTCCGCGGGGATGGGCGCACCTCCGTTCGTAATTCGAGTGCGCCATCCGCCAGTCGGGAGCAGCGTGGATTGGACCGAAATATCGGTCGCTACGGGGGCTGCATCGACGGCATTCGACAGGATGCTCTTGAACGCCTGGGCCAACTGCTCGGCGTCGACCGCGATGGTCGCGGGCACGTCCGGCCTCGTTAGCCGGATGGCGATTGCACGACTTTCGAGGCGCCCACGCTCCGACTCGAGTACCTTGGCCCAAATCGAATCCGGATCGGCGAGTCCCAAGTTCAGCACGATCGGTCGCCCGAGCTCCACCAACGTGCCGACCATTCGATTGAGCCGCTCCACCTCGCGCAAGATGCGTCCGACGTTGGTCTCCATCACCGGGTCCTCTCGCGCCCTGAAGCGGAGCAGCTGAGCGGCGGATGAGATCCCAAAGATCGGGTTACGAAGCTCCTGGGCTACACCCGAGGCAACTTCCCCGATCGCACCGCTCCTGTGGCGGCGACCTGCGTGCGCGACATGTCGCGCACGGTCGATGGCTGAGGAAAGTTGCGATGCCACGGCGGCCAGAAAGCGGCGAGCGTCGCCCAGCTGTTCGGGTGACTCGATGTCGTCGACAATGATCGAGATGACGCCGAGAGGACGGGTTTCGCCGAGCAGCGCGGCCGTCAGGGCGACGCTCGCGGCATCACGCGACGCAACGACGCGACCGGTCTCCAGAACGGACTGCCAGGTGCGACCGAAGCGTTGCTCGAGCGAACGGCGGTCATCATCGGAGCCGACGTCGAACACAATTCGGAGGGGAGCATCGTGGTCGTCGCTCACGGCAACGATGACTACGTCCGCGCGCAGTGTCCGGCGGAGCTGTTGCGCGGCTTCGTGGTACGCTTCGTCGGTCTCGATGGTGCGCGCGAGGGCGATGCCGGAGTCGAACACGGCCTCTCTAACGTGATCGCGCGAAGTGATGTCGACGGTGCAGACGACGAATCCGGTGACCGCGCGGGCGTCGTCATGCAGCGGCGTCATCTGGGCAAGCAAGACGTGATCATCGGGACCGCGCTCTATCTCCCACTGAACGACGGGGGCCCGTCCGGTCCGAAGCAACCGCATTGCGTGTTCGATCTGATCACGCGACATGGTGTCGCGCATGGCGTCCCAGATCGGTGTCCCGCGGCCGTCGCCAGTCGTGACAGTCAGTGCTCCCGCGTCTTCGCCGAACCGCGGCGCTGCCTGGCGAACGGTGGTGAGATGGCCACCAAGGTCCAGCGCGTAGACGCTGATGGGAAGCGCGTCGAGCAATGCATGCTCGGAGAGGTCGGTGGACAGCATAGTCCCGCGGGAGAATAGGACGTGAGGACGACGCGGAGGATGACAAACCGCGGGGTGCCGGCCGAGCCGGCAGCACCCCGCGGTCGTGACTGATGGAATGGCGCCTGACGCGCCGGTGGAGCGCTGCCTCGATCTACTTCTTCTTGGCCTTTCCGCCCCGGCCAGCCGCTTTGCGTGCAGGGGCCTTCTTGCCTGCGGCCTTCTTCCCGGCCGATTTTTTCGTGGCTTTTGTGGCAGTCTTGCCCTTAGCGGACTTCTTTGCTCCACCCTTCGCCGCGGGGCGAGCGGAGCGAGCGCTCCTACCGCTTTTTGCGGCCGCCTTCTTGGCCGCCTTTTTCGCGGGTGCGCGTTTCGTGGCCGGCTTGGCTGGCGCCTTGGATGCGGCTGGTTTCGGGGGTGGCGCGACGGGTGCGGGAGCGGCCGCTGGCGGCGGCGCAGGCGAGCCGGCGTTTATCGCGGCGGTTTCCGCAGGCGCCTTACGCGGACGGCCCGGTCGCCCGGGACGCGGGAAGACTTCCACCTCTTCCTCGTCTTCCTCGTCGGCGACGGCTTCGGTTTCCTCGTCTTCGTCACGGTCGTCGGCCTCGTCGGCATCGTCCCAGAGGCTTTCATCCCGCTGGTTCAGCACCCAGCCGCCGTCCTCGTCGTCGTCCTCGTCGAACGAGCTTCCGCCCCCGTAGCCCAGGTCGTCTGATTCGTCATCCCGGTCGGAAAACTTGAACTCACGCTCCAATTCGTCACCGCGCGGCATGACCGCCTCCTGTGAGATAGCCGTCCGGCTTGAACCAGGGGAAAAACCGGGCGGAAAAGGTGCACGTCACATGCCCATCACTCTTGATTGGTGCGGGGGCGACGAACGCCCCCGCTTCCACGTCACCCTAGTACAATCGCCGGGTCGCAGAGTCAAGCGACGCGCGCCACGATGCGGCGCGCGCGAGCATCAATCACCGAACGCAGCGTCCGTCACAGCGGGATCGCGCGTGGGCGGTGCGTGATGTGGTGATCGGCGGCGGCTGAGAAGCCAGGCGGCAGCGTCGTCGAGCAGCGTGTACATCACGGGCACGACGAACAGAGTGAGCAGCGTGGACGTGATCAGTCCGCCGATGACGGCTCGCGCCATGGGCGCTCGCTGTTCGGCGCCGGCGCCGATCGCCAGCGCAAGCGGAATCATACCGAACACCATGGCGAAGGTCGTCATGATGATCGGCCGGATACGCGTGCGGGCCGCTCGAAGAATGGCCGCCTCACGTTCGCCACCGTGTTCGCGTTCCTGGTTCGTGAAGTCGACCAGCAGGATCCCGTTTTTCGTCACGAGCCCCATGAGCATGATGATGCCGATCATGGACATCACGTTCAGGTTGCCCTTGGTGATGAGCAACGCGATCGCAACCCCGATGAAGCTCAAGGGCAATGCGAGCATGATGGCGAGCGGTTGGAGGAACGAGCCGAAGAGCGAGGCGAGGATCAGGTAGATGAAGATCACGGCAAGGATCAGCGCCTCGCTGACGTACCCCTTCGTGTCGTTGAGGTTTTGCACGTCGCCGGTAAAGACAGCGTGATATCCTGGCGGAAGATTCAGCGAATCGATGGCGGCCTTGACGGTCGCCGCGACGTCGCCGAGGGGGTTCCCGGGAATGACGCTCGCGGAGATGTTGATCTGGCGCTCGAGTTGCCGACGTTCGATCTGTTGCGGTCCGACGCCATTCCGAACGTCGGCGACTTGGGACAGGGGCACAATTCCCGGCTGACCGGTCGCGGGATCGATATTCGCGCTGGCAATAGGGATGTTGGCGACATCGGCGGCGCTTTTGCGAAGCGAATCGGGATACACAACGATGACGTCATGTTGGTATCCCTGTGAGTCCTCCCACCGAGTCGCGCGTGTTCCCGAGAATAGCGGCTGAAGTGTCGTCCCGATCGCATTGATGCCGAGACCGGCTGCCCACGCCTGCTGACGGTCGACGGTGACGTCGAGTTGCGGGATGTCGCCTTGGTCACTCGACATGGGTTCCGTGACGCCCGGGATCTGCCTCATGGCCTCGTATACCCGACCGGCGGAGATCTTGAGACGTGACTGCTCGGGCCCCTGGATGTTGACGCGAATTGGCTGGCCGAACCCACCGAAGATGGTTCGCGTCTGGTTGATGGAGGTCGACACGCCGGTGATGCTGCGGAGCTTATTGCGGACGTCGGCCTGAATTTCAGTCATCGTGCGGTTGCGCTCATTCGCATTCTTGAGCTGGACGTTCACCGATCCCTGGTTAGGCGTGCCGCGGAAGCCGCCACCGACGGTGACATACGTGTAGTCGACGTCTGGCTCCTGTTTCAGGAAGTCGGCGACTTCACGTGCCTTCCCGAGCGTGAATTCCAGCGTCGACCCGGGCGGTGTTCGAACCGAGACAGAAAAGTCATCGTTGTTCGCGTCAGGCATCCAGGTGAAGCCGAGGCGCGGAACGATGAGCAGCGCCGCGGCAACCGAGATGCCGGCTGCGATGAGAACTGTGGCGCGGTGGTTGAGCGCCCAGCGCAGCACGGTTGGATAGTAATCGGACATGCGCTCGAACCAGTTATTGAACGCGATCGCGACGCGGCGGATCGGTGAGCGAACGCGGCGGGGCACGTGTTCGGTGTGGTGTGCCGCATCGGCTTTGGTGCCGTGCTCGACGTCGGGGTCGTACCACACGCTCGAGAGCATCGGGTCGAGCGTGAACGAAACGAACAGCGACACGAGGACCGCGAACGAGACCGTGACGCCGAACTGGAAGAAGATCTTTCCGATCATTCCGCCCATGAATGCGACGGGCACGAACACGGCGACGACGGCGAGCGTGGTGGAGAAGACCGCGAGGCCGATTTCGGAGGTACCGTCACGGGCGGCGGTGTAGTGATCCTTCCCCATCTCCATGTGGCGCACGATGTTCTCGCGGACGACGATGGCGTCGTCGATGAGGAGACCGATCGCCAGCGACAGCGCGAGCAGGGTCATCGTGTTGATGGTGAAATTCATCACCCACATGATGAAGAACGCGGAGATGATCGAGATCGGGAGCGCGAGCCCAGTGATGACGGTGGAGCGCCAGGAGTTCAGGAACAGGTAGATGATTGCGATCGTGAGGGCGGCGCCGAGCACGAGGCTCAGCTGCACGTCGGCGAGTGACTCGCGAATGCGCTTGGAGTCATCACGCGTGACGCGCAACGTGACATCGCTCGGTAGCTGACGTGACAGGTCGGTGATGGCGGCACGAACCGAGTCCGCGACGTCGACCGTATTCGCGCCGGAGATCTTGAGGACCTCGATCGACACGGCCGGATTGCGATCGATCTCAGCAGCCGTCCGTTTATCGGCTTCGCCATCGATGACGGCCCCAAGGTCGGAGATGCGGATCGGGACGTTGTCACGAACGGCAACGACGATGCTCGAGAACTGCTTCGGTTCGATGACGCGGCCGGTGACGCGCACGAGGCGCTCCATGTCGCCGTAGTCGACGCGGCCGGCGGGGACCTCCTGGTTCTCACGCTGTAATGCCTGCATCACCTGTTGCGGGCTGACGCGGTAGGCGGTCAGGGCGGACGGGTCGAGCTGCACGCGAATGACGCGCTCGCTGCCGCCGGTGCGGTTGACTGCTCCGACACCGGGGACGGCTTGCAGTCGAGTGACGATGGTCTCGTCTGCCATATCCGTGATCTCACGCAGCGGCCGCTCGGTACTCTGCGCGACGACGGTGAGGATCGGACTGTCGTTCGGATCGAAGTGCCTAACGATCGGCTCGTCGATGTCGGGTGGCAGCTGCCGCCGGACGCCCGAGACCTTCGCCTGCACGTCCTGCTGCGCGCCCTTCACGTCGGCGCCGAGGTTGAACTGCAGGCGCACGATCGAAATGCCTTCGAGCGAGGTCGAGCTGACTTCGTAAATTCCCTGAACGGTGTTCACCGCCTGCTCGATGGGTCTCGAGATCTGGCGCTCCATGACCTCGGGCGACGTTCCCGGGTAGCTCGTCTGGACGATGATCACCGGGTAGGTGACGTCGGGGTACTCATCGAGCGAAAGTCGCTTGTAGGCGACGATGCCGAGCACCACGAGCGTGACCATCATCATGGTCGCGAACACGGGGCGGCGGATCGAAATATCTGAAAGGAACATGGAGGAACCTGGGAACTGGGAAGCGGAACGCGGAACCGAGCTGCTCGTCAGGGATTTTGCGGCGGAGGGGTCCTCCTGTTCCCGGATCCCTGTTCCCTGGTCCCGCTGTTCTCGCCGCCGCCAGTGATCGTCACCTTCATCCCGGCGCCGAGGGTACCGACGTTGCCGACGATGATGCGGTCGCCGGGGTTGAGGCCGTCGGTGATTTCCGCGATCGCCTGGCTTTCGTCGACGATGCCAACGCTGACGGGCGCGCGCTCGAGCGCATCGGTGGCGTCGAGGCGGTACACGAACGGCCTGTCCGTTCCCTGCGCCTGGCGGATAGCCTGCGTGGGGATGACGATCGCGCCGTCGACGGTGCGCGATACGATACGGCCGGTCGCGAACGAGTTGCCCTTCAGCTCGCCGGTGGCGTTAGGCACCTGCACGTAAACCGTGATGGACCGGTTCGCCGGGTCGATCGTCGGGCTGATGCGCGCGACGCGGCCGTCCAGGTCGCGGCCGCCGGCGGCGAAGTGCACTCTCTGCCCGACGCGAATCTCGTTGGCCTGGCGAGCCGGCACGGACGCGGCCAGCTCGAGGACGTCGGAGCGCACGACCGTGAACATGTCCGCGCCGCGCGCCACGTGCTCGCCATTCTCCACGTTGCGCTTCGCCACGACGCCGGTGGTCGGCGCGAGTGCTCGCGTGTCGGTGAGCAGCGACGTGGTGGCACGAACGCGGGCCTCCGCCGCGGCCAACCTCGCGCGTGCCGCGGCGAGCGTCTGCTGCGCGGTGCGCAGATCCCGCTCGGCGATCGCCCCGGCCTTGAACAGCTCCTCGGACTGATCGGCGTTCCACTTGGCGGTTTCGAGATCGCTCTGCGCCGCCTCGCGGTCCGCGATGGCGGACGTGTGGTTGCTCTCCTGTTCGCTGTCCTCGAAGTGCGCGAGGAGCTGGCCCTCCTTCACGTGGTCGCCTTCGCGAACGTAGACGCCGACGAGGTCGCCCTCCAGCCGAGCGCGGACAACTGCTTCCTCGATTGCCTTGAGGTCGCCGGAGATTGCAACGCCGGCTTCGATGCTCCCGCGCTCGACGGTCTTGACGTCGCTCGCGGCGAGGATGATGGAGGCCGCACGCCGACCTCCGGGCCCTTCAGCCGCGCCCTTTACACCGACGTGAGCGGGGTCGGCGCGGTTGCCCTTCGTGGTGGCTGCCGCGGCGGACGCGGGCGTCCCGTCGCCCGGGTCCTTCGAGCAGGCGGACCCGGCGAGAACAGCGGTGGCCCCGAGCAGGACCGGCAAGCGAAGGAGCGGAGCTATCGCGACAAACTGTTTGAGCACGGACGTCAGCGAGAAGGGGCAGCGGCTGGGCGGGTCGGGGGCAGCGGAATTGGAATCCCGCGTGCACGCGCGAGGTCTGCGGCCGCGATGTACAAGTCGAAGATGGAACGAGCCTCGTTGCTTTTTGCGATGAGCAGCTGCAGCTGCACTGCGGACGCGTCGAGCTGCGTGTCCAGGCCGCGCTCGAACCGCAGCGCGGCCAGGCGGTAAGCCTCCTCCGCCTCGCGGGCGTTGTCACGCTGCGCGTCATATGCCGCGCGAGCGCGCGCGAACTCGGCACGAGCCTGTGCCCGCTCTACCTGAACCTGTTCCCGCGCCTGTGACAATTGGATCTCAGCCACCCGTCGCTGCGCCTGTGCGAGGTCAACGTTGCCCTTTGCGCGGAGCCCATCGAAAAGCGGCCACGAGATCTGTACACCGAAATTGCGGTCCGCGAACCACCCGTTGTTCTGGCAGATCCTGGTAGGCGCGGACCCGGGTGGGCAGAGCGCGTTCGACGCCGTACCCCAAGATGTCGGCACCCCGTTGTTGGACGGAAGCGCCAGATACCCTGTCTGAAAGAACGCGGACACGGTAGGTAGCATGTCCGCACGCGCAACGCGAATACCTTCGCCGCGAGCTTCGACGACCGACTCGGCCGACCGAATGGACGCACGGACGGGATCCGCGGAGGAGTCGTTGGCGACGCTGGCGATGAAGGGCTGAAGCGCATCGGGATCGAGCGCGCTCGTCAGCACGAGCGGCTGGTCGACGGGCAAGTTGAGGATGCGTTTGACCTCGAGCATCGTGAGCTCACGATCACTGCGGGCCTTGATGACCTCGGGCTCGAGATTCGTCCGCTGTACGCGTGCGCGCAGGACGTCGTAGCGGGCGGCGCGCCCTCCGGACTCGAGTCGCTCGACCTGCTTGAGGCGCTCATCCGCGAGCTCGAGGTTCCGGACCTGAATCTCATATAGCCGGTCGCTCAGCAGCGCCTGAAAGTAGGCGCGCTGCACATCGACCGACACGCGAGCTCGCGTTTCCGCCTGATCGAATCGGGCGGCCTGGCGTGCGTCACCGGCGGCACGGGTGCCCGCGAAGATGCGCCCTCCCTGGAAGAGCGTCTGCGAAATGTTCGCGTTGGCACTGTACGTAAAGGGCTGTTGGAACACCGACCCGACGATGTTCCCGCGCGCATTTTCAATGACCTGTGTGTACGCGCCGTTGAGACGGAGCTGCGGGAAGCCGGCGGCGCGAGCCGTGGTGATCTGGGCCTCGGTTACCTCGAGCTGTGCAGCGGAGAGCTTCGCTTCGTCACTGAGGCGCACAGCGCGAGTCACGGCCTCTTCGATGGAGAGGCGGAGTGTGTCCGACGGAGGCGTGGACCGAACATCCCGCGCCTGGGCACGACCCTGGTGCGCCCATGCGGCGAGAGCGGCCACGACAAGAAAAATACGGTGAAGCGACATGTTGCTTAATACGGCGAAAGGGCGGAAATCGATGGAAATACGCGACATCCGGTCCGAGAGTCGTCCCGGACCGCGGATCTTCTTGCCCGGGGCCAACCTACGGCCTAGCCGCCGTCGATGAAGGCTAGCGCGCGACCGCGGCGAACCACGGTGGCCAGGATCTCGAACACCGCTGGGTCGAGAAGGGTGCCGCTTTGTGCGGTCAGGTAATGGACCGCTGCCTCGGACGCGAGCGCTGCGCGGTATGGACGCGCGGATGTCAACGCATCGAACGCATCGGCAGCGCAGAGAATACGGCCGCCGAGTGAAATAGCCTCACCGGAGAGGCCGCGTGGGTAGCCCGAACCGTCCCAATGCTCGTGATGGTCGTGGACGTAAAGGACCGTCCGGCCCAGGTGGCGAAGGGGAGAGAGTATGTCGACACCGATTCGCACGTGATCGCGGACGTGGTCGAACTCCTCGGTGCTCAGTGGTCCCGGCTTGTGAAGCACGGATTCCCGGGTGCCGATCTTTCCGACGTCGTGAAGGCGCCCTGCCAGACGAATCTCTTCCACGGTGTCTGCATCGAGCCCCATGTCCTGCGCTATGGCCGCGGCGAGGTGCGCGACGCGCTGGGAATGGCCGCGCAGATACGCGTCCTTCGCCTCGAGCGCGTTCACGAGGGATTGCACGACGTCGACGGTCAGAGCGCGGAGGGCGAGCTGGTCGCGCTCGAGCTCCGCGGTTCGCAGCGCGACTTCCTCGCGAATGAGCCGCTCGACGTTGCGGCGCTCGATGGCCAGACCACGCCGGTGGAGCGCTCGCTCGATCGCGAGCTGGAGGTCCGCGAGCTCGATGGGCTTCATCAGGTAGTCCATCGCGCCGGCAGAAAGTACTTCAGCCGCGGTGGGAGCGTCGTTCACGGCGGTGAGCATGACGATGGCGAGATCCGCGTCGATCGCGAGCGCGCGCGGGACCACGTCGACGCCACTGAACCCGGGCATCCGCACGTCACACAACATGAGGACATACTTGCCGCGCTGCAGCAGATCGAGCGCGGCCGGGCCTGACTCCGCGGTCTCGACGTTGTAGCCGCGCGAGCGGAGAAACTTCGCGAGCGCGAGGCGGATGGTCTCCTCATCGTCCACGACCAGCACGCGCCACGGCCCGCCGTCACCGATGACGAGATTCGTTAGGCCGCCGCTCGGCGTGACCTGCGTCATGCCGGCTGGTCCCCCGACGCATCAGCCGTCTCCACCGTCGGGAGCGTGATGCGGAAAGTCGTCCCGCGGCCGGGCGTGCTCTCGACGCTGATGGTGCCGTTGTGCGCCTCGACGATGCCGTAGCTCACACTGAGGCCGAGGCCAGTGCCCTCGCCCGGGGGCTTGGTCGTGAAGAACGGCTCGAAGACGCGCTGCAGCGTTTCCTGGGACATGCCCGCGCCCGTGTCGGAGACTTCGGTGACGATCGCATCGCCTTCGTGCGCGGTGCGGATCACGAGCCGCTTCGTGGGGCTCCGGCGCATCGCGTACTCGGCGTTGACGATCAGGTTCAGGATGACCTGCTGCAGCTTCTGATCATCGCCCCATATCTCGGGCAGATTCGCATCGAGGTGTGTCTCGACCTGCACGCCGGATGACCGCAGGCTGTACGCGCGCAGGCGGAGGGTAAGCTGGACGAGCCCGTTGAGGTCGAGGGGCATTGTGCTCGGCCCCGCTTTGCGGGCGAACAGCAGGAGGTCGCGGATGACACCGACCGCGCGGTCCGCTTCGCGTTTGATGAGGCGTGCGGACTCGCGCTGGTCGGCGTTCAGCTCTTCCTCGAGCAGGAGCTGGGCGAACGCGGAGATGCCGGCGAGCGGATTGTTCAGCTCGTGGGCAACGCCGGCGACGAGCTCGCCTAACGCCGCGAGCTTTTCGCTCTGACGCAGCTGCTCGGCGATGCGTCGCTCGTCGGTGAGGTTGCGGACGCTCAGGACCTGACCGATCGGCGCGCCGTTGTCCTGGCGGATGAAGCTGAGCGCGACGGTCGCCGGGAACTGCGACCCATCGCGGCGCTGGTGGACGTGTTCGGCGACCACGACGTTCGCGGGAGTGCGCGACAGGTCGTGGCCGGCGCGCATGGGCACCGCGGACGTCACGAGCGCATCGACGGTCATGCCGGTGAGCTCGTCGAGCGTGTACCCGTACTCGCGCACGGCGGCGTCGTTGGCGTAGAGCACACGCCGGTCGAGCGCCAGGACGAACACGGGCTGATCCATCGTCGCGAGCGCGGTAGCGAGCATGCGTTCGCGCGCATGGCGGTTTCGCTCACCCTCTCCCAACAGCTGCACGTCGATCGCGAGCGCGACGGATGGCGCGAGCCGTCGCAGCGCGTCGATGCTGGACTGGGGCAGCGTTCCATTGAGCGGCGCGGCGGCCGTCAACACGCCGAGCACCCGATCCTGCGCGGCGAGCGCGAGGACGATGCCACCGCGAGCGAGCGATGCGTCACTCGACGGTTGCGGTGGCGTGGTGGTCATGGGTGGTGCGTCGCTGGCGGCGTCGGGTGCCGCGAGGACTACGTCGCGTGCGATGCTCAGTGCGAGCGGGACGCGCGAGCCCTGGGTCGCTTCCGCGCTTCCGGACGCGCCGATGTAGAAGATGGCGTCGTCGCGGCTCAGGAGCCCGATCGCAGCGGCGTCCATGGGCACGACCTCGCCGATGGCGGCGAGAATAGCGTTGGCGGCATCTGCGGCGGACGTGCTCGCAAGCGCGACCCGGGCGATGCGAGCCGCAGCCTCGGCCATCTGACGCTCTTCCCGCTGTGCCTCGAACAGCCGGGCGATCGCGATCGCGACCCCAGCCTGACGGGCGATGATGGCAAGCAGCTCGACGTCTTCGGCCGTGAACGCCCCGCGCTGCCTCGACTGCACGATCAACACACCAAGCGTGTGATCGCCGTGGACTACGGGGACCGCGATCTCCGATGCCAGGTGTGAGGTCGAGGTCTCCGATGCGCCGGGAACGAGCGCTCCCCATGAGCGCATCGGTTGGGTAGAGACCACGGGCTGGCCGGTTCGCAGGGCGATGGACGCGGCACATTCGGTCACCGGCGCCGTTGGCAGGGCGGATGACCAGGTGACGAGGCCGTCGACCACGACGAGTTGCGGCTGAAAGAGTGGCTCGACACGGTCGGCGAGCAGGAGCGCGAAGCACGACGCCTGCGATACCGACGAAGCGACGGCGCGATAGATCTCGGCGTACACCTCGTGCAGCTCGGTTCGCGACATCGCGAGCTGCACCTTCGCGACGGCCGAGAGGCGCATCGCACGGCGCTCGAGATCGCCGACGAGTGACGCGTTCCGCATCGCGACGGCGACGGCGGTGGAGAAGTCGATGAGCAGTGCGCGCTCGCGGTCGTTGAAATCACGCGGCTGGCGGAAGCGCAGCGTGAGCACCCCACCCGGGCGCCCGTCGATGATGAGTGGCAGGAACGCGGTGGACCCACTTTCCGGAACGGTGGAGGCGCCGGTGAACTCGTCGCGGAACCCGATGCCCGCCGTGTTCGTGAGGAACACCGGCGTGGCGGACCGGATTGCTCCGCCGGCGGGCGTCTCCCAGAAGCCGCCGATGGCGGCGTTAGGCGGTGCGGTCTGGAGCCCACCACTGTGCAGCAGCGTGACCTGATCGTACCCGGCATCGGCGACGTGAATGCTGAAGCCATCTGCTCGCAACGACTCCGTCACGAGGCGGGTCAGGCCGGCAAAGAGCTCATCGGGTGACGCATTGAAGGCGAGTGTACGGGCGGTGGCCGCGAGAATCCCGGCATGGCGAGCCGTCTGGGCCGCCGCGCGATACAGCTTCGCGTTCTCCAGCGCTATCGCACCGTGTGTGGCGAGGGTGACGAGGAGCTGCTCGTGATGGTCGGAGAATCGCTGCGCGGCCACGCCGGTCACCACCAGCGCACCGATGGGCCGGTCGGCGATCATGAGAGGCGCCGCAATGGCGCCAACGCGACCGATTTCCGCTTCGGTGCCCGTGGTGGCCGTGCCACGGAGCATTGCCTCGAGGTCGCGCGTGCGGCGTGGGCGATGCGAGCGCACAACGTCGGCGGCAAAGCTCTCCGTGAGACTCTGCCCACGGCCGGCGACGAGCTTTTCGGAGCCTGCTCCCGCCGCCGCGACGAGCGCACCGCTTTCGAGCAGAAAGACGGTCGCGCCGCTTCCGCCAATCAACTGTGCCGCGTGTGCCGCGAGCAGATGCAGGACGCGCTCGACCTCGAGTGACTGATTGATGCGCTGCAGTATCCCGGCGAGTGAGTGGGCGCCGGACAGACGTTCAGAAACACTCGGCGACATCGTCTCGCCGAGGAGGATGAGCGCACCGCCGTCGGCGATGGGGAAGAGGCGACAGTAGTCGACGTTGAACGACGGTGCGGTGTCGATGTCGTTGAGTGCCAACACGTGCTCGACGCCACGCTCGAGCACCTCGGTGAGTGCGCGTGCGAACTGTGAGGATGAATCGCGCTGCGAGGGCTCGGCGATGGTGAGCACGTCTCGGCCGATGAGCGCCTCGGCGCGCACGCCGAGGAGCGCGGTGGCAATGCGGTTGACGTACGTGACGATGCGGCGGGCGTTGACAGCAATGGCGCCTTCGGCGAGGTGGTCACCGATGGCGGCAATCGACACCAGGGGGAACCTGGCGGACCCACCACTTCGGTGGTGGTTCTCGAGTGCGAAATTGGACCTAGGCGTGCGCGACACGATCTAACGACGAGCGCAACGGTCGGTCGTGTAACATGATGGCACCGCTACCGGACCCTTCTAGTCGTCAACGAACTCCACGCTAACGTGGCGATTGATGATTCCGGCTGCAACGCCCCGGCTGAGGAATTGCCGGACGGCGGCGCGTCCGCGATCGCCGTAGTCGAGCGTCCAGTCGTTGACGTACATGCCAACGAAGGTGTCGGCCTTGGAGCGGTCGAGGCCGCGCGCATAGCGCATCGCGTGATTCAGCGCGTTGGTTCTATGGTCCAATCCATACGCGATGCTGGCGCGAAGGTGCTTTGAGATCTTCTTGGTCAGCTCGTCGCCAAGGTCCTTTCGCACGACGTTGCCACCGAGCGGAAGTGGCAAGCCGGTCTCGGAAAACCACCATTCACCGAGGTCGATGACGAGGTGAAGACCGCGGTCGGCGAAGGTCAGCTGGCCTTCGTGGATCAGGAGCCCGAGATCGACGTCGCCGTCGGCAACTCGGTCCTCGATCTGGTCGAACGGGGTGGGGACTGGCTGGAAGTCCGGCTCGTACAGCTTGAGGGCGAGATAGGCGCTGGTGAGCGGCCCGGGGATGGCCACGCGCTTGCCCTTCACGTCTTCGCGTGTGGAGGGGGTGCGGCTCACGAGTCGCGGTCCGTAGCGATCGCCCATGGATGCGCCGTGCGGGAGGAGGGCGTAGCGGTCGGTGAGGTAGGCGTAGGCGTGAATGGAGACCGCAGTAACCTCGAGCTCTCCGCGCATGGCGCGCTGGTTCAAGGACTCGATGTCCTGGAGTTCGTGGACGTACTCGAGTCCTTCGGTATCGATCAGCCCGTCCGCCAGCGCGTAGAACATGAACGCGTCGTCGGAGTCGGGACTGTGGGCGACGTGAATGCGCATCGTCGGGAATCGGGAATCGGGAATCGGAGCGCGCCGCGCGCGCCGGGAACGGGGAACCGGGAACAGAAACTCGCGGCTGCGGAATTTACCGCCGACGCGCTTCCGCGAGTGCTTCGAGAATGTCGCCCTGGTGGCGCTCGTATTCGGGCAGCTTCTTCGCCGATTCCGATGGCTCCGCGGCGAGCAACCGCCGAGAGAAGGTGCGAGCGGCGGCGGAGTCGCCGCGAAGCTGCGCGGCGCGGGTGCCGAGGACGAGTCCGAGGAGGTGTGTGGAGTCGCTGGCGAGAATGGAGTCTGCTTGGGCGCGCGCGATCTCCGCCGCGCCGGCGACCTCCGCAACTCGGCCGAAGTCGTACCGGAGATCGGCGTCGAGCGGCCCGAGGGACTGGTAGACCGAGAGCGCCATGGGGGCGAAGAATTTCACGCTGTCGGTCTTTCCTTCCGAGCTCAATCGCATCACGCGATCGAAGAGCCGATCGGCGCGCTCGCGCGGTGACAGGTTCGAGATGTCAGGGGCGCGCGGGGCATTGCCGTCCAGGCCGGCGGGCGCGAAGGGCGCGTCTGCGACTGGAGAGGCGGCTGATGGTTCGCGGGATCCCCCGAAACGTTGGCCCGCGAGGAAAGCGACGAGAGCCAGCAACGCGATCGCGGCAACGCCCCATGGAAGGACCGACGCCGCGTTGCGTTGTGGAGCCGTCGCGAACGGTCGGGTGCCAACCGCCGTACCGCAGCGGTGGCAGAAGCGCGCGCCCGGGGTGAGCAGGGATCGGCATCCGGTGCAGATCGCATCGGCGACGGCGGCGCCGCATTCGGAGCAATAGCGCCCGGTCGCAGGCGCGGAGCAATTCGGGCAAGGCCTGACGGTCGTAGCGGAGGACATGCGGCAAAAATAACGACCGGGCCCTCGCTGCGTATCTCGATTCTTGCCCGTGTGCTCCGCCTGTTCGGCGTGCGCGCGCGGTGTGTTACTGCGTGTGCTTGCCGGTTGGCTGCGAAATCCTTTCGACGGTCTTTTCAGCGCGCTTGTCGTCCTTGGCCTCGAGGACGATGTCCGCCTGCGAGATGATGCCGACCAAGACACCGCGCTCGTCGATGATGGGGACACGTCGGACCTGTTCGCGACCCATGAGGTCCATGACGTCGGCCACCGAGTCCGTGGCGCTGCTCGTCCGAACGTTCGAGGTCATGATGTGGCCGACGGACGTGCTTGCCCCGTCGCGCCCTTCGGCGACGGCGCGCACGGCAATGTCGCGGTCGGTAAGGACGCCGACGAGGCGCCTGGAGCTCTCGGATTCGACGACCGGCACGACGCCGATGTTCTCGGTTTTCATGAGTCGTGCGGCGTCTGCGAGCTTGGTGTCCGGAGTTACGCAGGTCGGGTCTTTCGACATGATGTCTTGTGCCTTCATTGCTCCTCCCCGTTTCGGTTCGAGACGGTGTGGAGGGGGCAAGTGGCGCGCCAATTCTCGGGAATCGGCCTGCCGGGAACTGGGAACCGGGAACTGGGAGAACAGCGGATTGGCGACGGCTGCGTGCCACTGCTGCTAGCCGCGGGCTGCTGCTATTATCGCAACGAGCGCGATATGCACGGACTGTTGTCCGCTGTGAGGCAAACAGGTCGGTTCCCCGTTCTCCGTTCCCGCACTTGTCGCATCCCCATCACACCGCCGTCCGCGATCTTACGGGCGCAACGAAGAAGGACATACTCGCACTGGCGCGCGAGAACAACGTCCGGTTTCTCCGGCTGCAGTTCACCGACATTCTGGGCGTGAACAAGAACGTCGAGTTGCCGGCGTCGCAGTTCGAGAAGGCGCTCGACGGGGACATCATGTTCGACGGCTCGTCGATCGAGGGGTTCGTGCGGATCGAGGAGTCGGACATGCTGCTGGCGCCCGACCTGTCCACGTTCCAGCTCTTCCCGTGGGGTGATAGCGAGAATCGGGTCGCGCGGCTCATCTGCGACATCAACACGCCGGATGGCCGGCCGTTCGATGGTGACCCGCGGGCGGCGCTCAAGCGGCAGATCGCGCGTGCGGCGGCGTTAGGCTACACGATGAACGCCGGCATGGAAGCCGAGTTCTTCATGTTCAAGCTGGGCGCCGAGGGGGAGGCGGCGACGGTCACGAACGATGTGGGTGGCTACTTCGATCTCGCGCCGGCCGACCTCGGCGAGGATGCGCGACGCGCCATGGTCGATGTGCTCGAGCGCATGGGGTTCGAGGTCGAGGCGGCGCATCACGAGGTCGCGCATGGCCAGCACGAGATCGACTTTCGGTACGCGGACGCGCTCAGGACGGCCGACAACATCGCGACGTTTCGCTTCGTGGTGAAGCACGTCGCGCGCCAGTTCGGGTTGGTCGCGTCGTTCATGCCGAAGCCGATCTTCGGGCAGAACGGGAGCGGCATGCACACGCATCAGTCGCTGTTCCGGGGCGACGAGAATGCGTTCTACGCTCCGGACGCCGAGTGGCAGCTTTCATCGGTTGCGCTCTCGTACATCGGCGGGTTGTTGCGGCATGCGCGCGGGATGTGTGCGGTCACGAACCCGCTCGTGAACTCGTACAAGCGTCTCGTGCCGGGCTACGAGGCGCCGGTGAACGTGGCGTGGTCGATGCGGAACCGGTCGCCGCTCATCCGGGTGCCGGATCGTCGCGGGATGGGGACGCGCGTAGAGCTTCGCATGCCGGATCCGGCGGCGAACCCGTACCTGGCGCTCGCGGTCATGCTGGCCTCGGGGCTGGACGGGATCGAGACGAGCGCCGATCATCGTGAGCCGGTGAACACGAACATCTGGGAGATGAGCTACCGCGAGAAGCGGCGTCTCCGCATCGATGACCTGCCGCACGACCTGAACGAGGCGCTCGATGAGCTCGAGAAGGACGCCGTGATCACCGGCGCGTTAGGCACCCACATTGCCACGAACTTTCTCGAGGCCAAGCGGCAGGAGTGGCGGGACTACATCACGCAAGTCACGCAATGGGAGCGCGACAACTATCTGCTGAAATATTAGCCATCAGCCATCAGCCATCAGGCGTGGTGGCTGACGATTACGGGCTACGGCTTCCTTGTAACGACGAGCGCCATCGGCACTTTGCGCAGGCCGCGCCAGAGGTGTGTGCCGTCCGCGTCCCGCACGAGCATCTGACCGGAGATCCCGCCGTCCAGTGCCACCGCCTGGCGCGCGCCGAGGGCCCCCATGAGGGCGGCGAATTCGGGGATGGTGGGGCCGAAGGGGATCGAACCTAACGATTCGCCCAGCGCGTCGAATCGCGTCAGGACGACGAGCAGGCGGCCGTCGGGGAGGGCGCCCAGCCCGAGGCGGGCATCGCGGTGCTCGACATCGATCCCGCGGCCGGGCTCGCGCAGCGGCACCGGGATTTCCCCGTCGGCGGTCAGCAGCGTGGGGTACGACTGAAACGCGGCGACGACCCCGCGTCGAACATTTGGGTCCTTGATGCTCTCGGGGCCGATCCAGCGCACCGTGCCTGACGAGTCTACCGCGACGGCCGTGGCCAGCGGACCCGAGCCGGGGGCCAGGAACTGATGGCCGTCGAGGACCACCCAGCCCCACGGAAGCGTCCGGACGAACTGCCCAACGTTCACGGCCATGATGGCATCGCGACGGGCGTCGTCGACGGTCCACGCGGCACGCTCGCCGCCGGGAGTGAACGCCGTGTCGAGCCGCAGTTGTACGACGCGCGGGTCGATGCGAGCGACGACCGCGCGCAGCCGCCTGGCTTCGCCAGTTCCCGCAAGTCGCAGCTCGCCCCATTCAACGCCATTGGCCGCCACCCGCCAGCGCACCGCGTCGGCGACCGCGTTGTGCGGGCCTCGCCACCGATCGGGCGCCTCGTCCGACCGCCACCACTCGCGCCAGGCCTTTCCGGTCCACACCGCGAGCGACGACGGCGGCAATCCTGCCCGCGCGGGCACGTGGTCGGCGGCGTTGCGCAGCGGCGTTGCGGCGATCGCCACGAACGCGATCGCCGCAACACGCACCGCTCCAAGGCACGCCGCAACGGGCATCACATCACCTTCTCGAGATCCGCGCGGCGCGCGCCTAACGCCTGTAGCTCGCCGGCACTGAACCCGCGCGGCTGTGAGTTGTACTTCATGGCCGACAGGTACGCTTCGATTCGTTCACGAGCCGTCTGGTACTGGCGCTCCGAGAGCTTGCTCTCCTTCACTTCGGTCTCGGCGGCCTGCTCTTCGAGCTGGCGGATCGACTCGGTCAACTTGTTCGCCAGGGCGTTGAGTTTCTCGGACTGCACCATGGCGGCTGGCTGCGCCGGGAGGCTGCCGCACGCCTTGTCGGCGGCGAGCGAGTCGACGCTGTCGCTCTCGGGCGCGCCGCCGTTCAACTCGATCATCAGGCGACGGACCTCGGCCGTGTCGCCCTTCTGCTGGGCGACCGCCATCTTCTGGGCCATGGCGATGGCCTTCTCGCGGAAAGCCGGGTCGGACATGGCTTTGGCCTGCAACTCCTTCATCCGCTGGTCGTTCGCCTGCTGCCGCTTTTCGCGGGAGGCGTGGATGGCGTTGTTCCGGCAGCGCTGACTCTCGTCGCGCTTCACGGTGTAGGCCTCGATCGCCTTGGAGTTTTTCTGTGAGAGGTCCGCGCTCTGATTCGCGGCGGCATCGCGTTGCGCGATGAGCGTCGCCCTGCTCGGCGATCCGTTCGCTCCGTCGAGGACCGCCCGGCCAGCGGTGAGCCCGCGGATGATCTGTGCGACGCGGTCGTTCGTGAGCTCCACTGTGACGTCGTCGAACTTCGGTGGGGCTCCCGGATCGGAGGCGCTGGAGTTGACGCGCTTGTCGACCTGGTTTGCGACCTGCTGTTCGACCACCCTGTCTTTCGCTTTCTTGACCAATCCGCCCAGCTGGGCGTGCGCACTGTGGAATGGAACTGCCAGAGAGGCGACGACTGCGACGGCGATACCGTGGCGCGAGAGGCTGCGCGCACTGGTGGAATAGGCGTAGCTCATGACTTGCTCCGTTGGCGTCCGACGACTGCAAGTGGGTGATTCAGGACGTGCGAACCGAACGTTGGCGGGTGCTGATTGCTGTTCGTACGGCGGGATCGCCCGCGGAGTGTCGAAGAGCCCCAGCGTCCTGCCTCAAGGTTGCGCCCACCGCGACGCGGTCGCGTGGGTCGAACGACCTATCCTCGGAGCCGACGAACGGCGAACCGTTCTCTCGACTGGATCGTCATTTCCTATACCCGGCGTGTGCGCTGTGTCACACTCCGACAGGCCATTGGCTTCGCAACCTTCAGGGCTGTCTCTTTACGGTACGCTCGAACGGTCGTTATGATCGTTCGAGCCCAGGAGCGGTTTGTGTCTTACGCGCTCGAGGCCCGCAACCGGAAATGATTCCAGCCGCACCACGCCGCCCGTTGCGGGCGATGGCTGCCTTCGAGTGGGTTTCCATCGCCGCCGGCGGAGCTTCGGCACTGATTGGCGTGCTGGTGCTCATCGGGTGGTCGCGTGGCATCGTTGGGCTCAGGACAATCGTTCCTGGCCTCATTCCCACCCTGCCCAACACAGCGGTGGCGTTCATCATCGGCGGCGTCGCCGTCATGTCGGCGAGCCGCGAGCGGTACGACGAACGCTTCGTCCTCATCACGCGCGTGCTGGCAGGCGCGCTGACCGCGTTAGGTGCCGTGTTCCTGATCGAGGAGGCCGCGAGCATTGATTTCGGGGTCGATCTCCTGCTGTTCGGCGACGCTGTACGGGCGATGGGTTGGGAGCCGGCAGGCCGACCGGCCATCAATTCCGCGGTCGTCATGATGCTCGACGGCGTCGCGTTACTCGCCATCGACGCGCGGACGGTTCGCGGAAGGCGACCGGCGGAGCTGTTCGGCGGCATCGCCGTGCTCGTCACGTTCGCCGCCATCATCGGGTACATGTACAACGTTCGCGGTCTGTACAGCTTCGGGCCGCAAGGTGGCATGACGCTCCTGACGGCGATCGTCCTGGCCGTACTGAGCTTCGGCGTCCTGTTCGCCCGTCCGGACGACGGGGTGGTCTCGCTGGTGGCGGCTGCCGACCCGGGCGCGGCGATGGTGCGGCGTCTCATCCCCCCCGCGTTCATCGTGCCCGTCGGGCTGGGGGCGCTGTGGCTGCTCGCTGGCGACGCGAAGTGGGTGTCGCGCGAAGCGGCCGTGAGCGCGTTCGTCGGCGCGGTGGTGATTACGTTCCTCACGCTCGTCATGCGCGCCGCGGTCGTTGTGCGAAACGCCGATCTGCAGCGCGACGAGATGATCCTTCGTGCCGAGTCGGCGCGGTCGGCCGCCGAGCGCGCGGCGGATCGGACCAACCGACTCCGGCGAACGGCCGAAGCGCTTTCCAGCGCCCTAACGCCGATCGCGGTGGCCCGCGTCATCGTCTCCGAAGGTTTGCCAGCGCTCAGCGCGACGGCGAGCGAGGTCGCCGTCCTCACGGCGGATGGCGACGCTCTGGATCTCATGGCGGTGAGCGGACTGCCGTCCGACGTTGCCGATGCGTGGCGGCGCTTCCCGGTGACGAGTCGCGTGCCGCTGGCGGATGCCGTGCGCACGATGGAGCCGGTGCTGCTCGACTCGCCGGAGGAAATCGCGCATCGCTACCAGGACCTCGCGCCGGTGCTCGAACGCGTGAACGTTCGCGCGATGATCGTGACGCCCATGGTGGTCGACGGGAGACCACTGGGCTCGCTGAGCTTCAGCTTCAACGGGCCGCGGGCGTTCGACGAGAGCGATGTCACCTTCACCCGGGCGCTGGGCCAGCAGTGCGCGCAGGCGCTCGAGCGGGCGCGACTTTTTGCGGCCGAGCAGTCCGCCCGAGCAGACGCGGAGGCCGCGAACCGCGCCAAGACGGAATTTCTGGCGATGATGTCGCACGAGCTGAGGACGCCGCTCAACGCCATCGCTGGCTACGCCGAGCTGATGGAGCTTGGCATCAGCGGTCCGGTGAGCGATACGCAGCGCGACCAACTCGGCCGGATCCGCCGTAGCCAACGCCATCTCCTGGGAATCATCGAGGACCTGCTGGACCTCTCGCGGCTCGAGCACGGGAAGCCGGCGGACATCGAGCTGGGCCCGGTGCCGATCCACGAGACGTTGGGCAACCTCGAGCCGCTCATCGCTCCGCAGCTCAAGGCGCGGAACCTGGCGTACATCTACAACCCGGCAGAGGGTGGCCTCATCGCCTACGGGAACCGGGCGCGCATTGAGCAGATCGTGCTCAACCTGCTCTCGAACGCCATCAAGTACACTGCGCCGGGTGGACGGATCGGGCTGTCGTGTGGGCTCCACGGCGGTCAGGTGGAGATTCGCGTGAGTGACACCGGTCACGGGATCCCGCGGGAGAAAATGGATTCGATCTTCGAGCCGTTCACGCGGCTGGAGATGGACCTCACGCGGACGACGGAGGGGACCGGGCTCGGTCTCGCGATCAGTCGGCAACTTGCCCGGGCGATGCTGGGTGACCTCACCGCGCGGAGCGAGATAGGGCGGGGCTCGATCTTCACCCTCACGCTCCCCATCAACGCCCCGGTGATCGCCGACCAACCGCCGCAGATCACGCCCTCGTCATCCATGATCGCCGTGCCGCGCGACGCCATTCCGCTCCACCGTGTCCGGATGTAAGCGGGAATCGGGAATCGGAATCGGAACTAAAGGGAACAGGGAACAGGGAACAGGGAACAGGGAACGGGGAGCGGTACTGCGGGAGGCGGGGAGCGGGAAGGCGGGAGAGGCCGAAACCGGGCGTTCGGCTCCACAGTTTTCTGACGGACCGGCCTCGGCGTCGATGAGGCTCCAAGGCCCGTCGCGCTGTACATTGACGGGTGTCCCGCCGCCGCGTGGCGGGCAACGACTTCAACCATTCGGTCCGTGCTGGCAGGGATGCGCCGGTTGCGCGCGACCATCGCGGTGGTGGTGTGTACGTTCACCGCCGCATCGGTTGCCGCTTATCAGGTCTACAACGCGGTGTGCGCGCAGGAATCGGCGGCGCAGCGCGCGTTGCTGTCGCACGCGCGTTTTGCGGCGTGGACGTTTGCGCGCGAGGCCGATCAGGAGCTCGAGCGCGCAGCGCGCCGTGTGCTGGCGCCCACCGTCGCGCTCGCGGCGGACCCGGGCACGGAATCGGCGCCTTCGGTGCTCGTGGCGGAGGGTATCCGGGCAGCGCGCCGCTGTGCCTGCGTGGCGGTGCCGGACGTTCGCTTCACGTTTGCGGTCGATCTCGCGCGCGGCGACGTGGTCGTCGGGGCGGTTGGGGATGAAATGCCCGAGACTCCGAGTGTCGAGGTCAAGCGCAGCGTGATTCGGATGGTCCGAGAAGGTCTCACGGCCGGTGCGGTGACGGGAGACCCGGTGATTATTCGCCTGCCGAGCGACGGGACGATCGCGATCGCGTACATGCTCGCCGGGCCCACTGGTGTGCATCGGGGGGGTGGGGACCCGCACGCCGCGTACGGTTACGCCTTCGACGTGGCATCGGCGGGGCGGGCGGTATTCCCTGCAGTGCTGGCGTCTCGTGCGCTCCTTCCGCCTACCGGCACGGCCGCGTTGCCTGTGGACTCGGCGCTGACGCTTTCGGTCGCGGGTCCGGACGCGCGAGTGGTCTTCCGGTCGGCGGCACTGCGCGGGCTCCGCCCGGCCGCAACGTTAGGCATGACCGGCGCCTTCGACGGGTTCGCGGTGCGTGTGGCGATGCGCCCCGCGTTTGCGTCGCGCGTGGCCGTGGGCACGTGGACGTGGAACCGGTCCCAGCTCGTGCTCGGTCTCATTACGCTGAGTGCCGGGCTCGTGATCGTGTCGCTGCTGCAACTGCGCCGTGAGCGGCAGCTCGCGCGGGTGAAGAGCGAGCTCGTATCGGGTGTGTCGCACGAGCTCCGGACGCCGCTCGCGCAGATCCGGATGTTCGCCGAGATGCTGCGCCTTGGCTGGGTGCGGAGCGACGACGAGCGACAGCGATCGGTCGCGATCATCGACCAGGAGGCCCGTCGGCTGGCGCATCTCGTCGAGAACATCCTGCAGTTCTCCAGGGCGGAGCGGTCGGCGCCGCGCCTGTCGCTCGTGCGGTTGGAGTTGGCGGCACTCGTGGACGAGGTCGTGGACAGCTTCGCCCCGCTCGCGGGCTCGCGCGGCGTGACGGTGCGCACGACGCACTCGGGTCATGCCGTTGCGCTTGCCGACCGGGACGCATTGCGGCAGGTGCTGCTCAATCTCCTGGACAATGCGGTGAAGTATGGCCCGGCGGGCCAGACGATCACGGCGGGAACGCGCGTGGACGGTGTCGGGCGCGTGCAACTCTGGGTGGACGATCAGGGCGCCGGGATTGCGGCGCGCGACAAGGCGCGGGTCTGGGAGCCATTCCGCCGGCTCGACCGCGCGGTGGAGGCAGGAATTTCGGGGAACGGGATCGGACTGGCGGTCGTGCGCGAGCTGGTGGCTGCGCAGGGCGGGACGGTGGCGGTGCATGACGCCCCGGGCGGAGGCGCGAGCTTCGTGGTGACGCTGCAGGCTTCGGGGGAGGCGTCCCGGGGCAACGCCGGCGTCCAGCCTAACGAGTCCGCCGGCTTCGCCGAAGTGACACCGCGAGAACATTCGCTGTCATGAAGCGGATTCTGATCGTCGAGGACAACGCCGACCTGGCGTTCGGCCTTCGCAACAGTCTCGAGATCGCGTCGTACGAGGTGGTCGTGGCGAACGATGGCCCGTCGGGGCTGCGTGAGGCGCGCACCGTTTCGCCGGATCTCATCATTCTCGACCTCATGTTGCCGGGAATGGACGGCTACCGTGTGCTGCGCGCGGTTCGCGAGGGTGGATCGCAGGTGCCGGTGCTGATATTGACGGCGCGCGGCGAGGAAGCGGACAAGGTGACGGGGTTCCGACTTGGTGCCGATGACTACGTGACGAAGCCGTTCGGCGTCCTCGAACTGGTGGCGCGGGTGGAGGCGGTGCTTCGGCGCGCGTCGGCCGCGTCGGGTCCGAAGGCGCCGCCGGCCGACGCATCGCGGTTTGGGGACATCGAGATCCAGCCGGTGGCGCGCGTGGTGAGGAAGAACGGCAGGCCGGTCGAGCTGTCACCGAAGGAGTATGAGCTGCTGCTCGCGCTCGTGCAGCGTCCGGGACAGGTGATCTCGCGGGCGGAGCTGCTCAAGACGGTGTGGGGGTACCATGCGTCCGTAGTGAGCCGGACGATCGACACACACATCGCCGAGCTGCGGCGAAAGCTCGAGCCGAATCCTGCATCCCCGCGGCACATCACCACGGTCTGGAAGACCGGGTATCGGTTTTTGCCGTAGCGACTGCCGGGGACGGGCGACGGGCGACGGGCGACGGCCGGTAGCCGCTGGCTGCTCGTGCTGGCTGCTGACACGCGGCGAGTCCCGTAATCGGGACGGTGGGTATCCCAGCGTTGGGAATTCCTGGGACGAGTCGACGATAGAGGCGAGCCCCTAACTCGCGTGGCTGCTAGCCGTTAGGCAGCGATCGCCCGATGGCACCGGGTTCGCTAAGCCTGCCTGCCGCGAACGAGTCCGATACCCTATTCCCGATTCCCGATGCTCCGGTACGCGCTCCGCACACTAGCGAAGAACCCGGCGTGGACGGCTGCTGCCGTCGCCTGCCTCGCGATCGGCATTGGCGCCACCACGACCGTGTATACGGCCATGCGGGCGATTGCGATCGAACCTGTGCCCACGCCGAACAGCGACCGGCTCGTCATGATTTCCGAGGTGTCGCCACGAGCGCCGGACGACCCCGACTTCGATCAAATCGCGCCGGCGAATCTCCTCGACTGGATGCGACAGACGCGAACGCTCGAGCACATCGCCGCGTTCGCATGGTGGGACGTGAACATCACGGGGATCAACGAACCGGAGCGTGTCACGGGGTTTCGAGTGACGCCCGAGTTCTTCCGCACGCTCGGCGAGCGACCGGCGCTCGGGCGCGGATTCACGGACGACGAAGGCCACGAGGGCAACAGTGATCGCGTCATTCTCAGTCATCCGCTGTGGATGCGACGGTTTGGTGGCGACCCGGGTGTAGTCGGTCGGACGGTGCAGCTCAACGGAGTCCGGCACACGATCGTGGGCGTGATGGGCGAAGATTTCATCTTCCCGCCGGGGGCCGAGCTGTGGAAGGCACTCGCGCTCGAGGGAGCGACCGCGGCCGACCGCGACGGACGGTGGCTGAACGCCGTCGCGCGGTTGCGGCCCGCGTCCACGCTCGAGGAAGCTCGCGCAGAGGCCCGCGCCATCGCCCGACGGCTCGAGCTGCAGTATCCCGACGTGAACGCGAAGTGGGGGATGAAGGTCGAGCCGGCGCAGGTGTTCTACGGGCGGCATCCGCTGCCATTCATGATCGTGATGCTGGCCTCGGTGGTTCTGGTGCTGCTCATCGGATGTGCGAACGTCGCCAACCTGCTGCTGGCGCGCGCCACGACACGCGGCCGTGAGCTCGCCGTGCGTGTCGCGTTAGGTGCGCGCCGGAGCGATCTCGTCCGGCAGATGCTCGCCGAGAGCCTGGTCATCGCGCTCGTCGGTGGTGCGCTCGGCGCGTTGCTCGCTCTCTGGGGCGTACGGATCATGCGCGATGTGATGCCGGCGGACCTGGTGCGGTTCAACCCGGGGTGGACGCGCATAAGGATCAGCGTGCACGCGCTGCTCTTCACTGGCGCGGTGTCGATCGTCACCGCCGTTCTGGTCGGCCTCGTTCCGGCGCTGATCGCGTCCCGCGCCGATCCGCAGCAGGCGCTGAAGGAGAGTGGACGGACCGCGAGCGGGGGCGGCGCGCGGCAACGCCTCCGGAGCATGCTGGTGGTGGCCGAGGTTGCGCTCGCGCTCATGCTGCTGTTCGGGACGGGTCTCATGGTGCGGAGCTTCATCGCGTTGGTGGACACGGGCCAGGGATATGTGGTCGAGAACGCGCTCACGATGCAGCTCACGCTGCCGAACGCGCGGTACAAGACCGACGACGAGCGGTCGAGGTTCTACACGAGCCTGATCGATCGCGTTCGAGAGGTGCCGGGCGTTCGTGCGGCGGGCCTGATCAACGAGCTCCCACCGTCGTGGAACGACAACTCCACGCGGTTCATTCTGGAAGGTGAGCCAAAGCCGCAGCGAGGCGACCCGGCGCATCAGGAACGCGTGCGCATCGTCTGGGATGGCTACTTCCCGGCGATGGGCATCCCCGTTAGGCGCGGCCGCGACTTCAGCCGCCACGATGACAAATCGAACCCCTCGGTGGCGATCGTGAGCGAGGCATTCGCCCGAAAGTACTGGCCGGGTCAGGATCCGCTCGGCAAGCGGATCTCGGTGTTGGCCGACTCGATGTCCATGACGACGGTGATTGGCGTGGTCGCCGACGTGCGGCACAACCCGAACACCGGACGAGCCCTGATGGCACCGATGGTGTACTTCCCGGCAGCGCAGGGTCCATGGGACTCGATGACGCTCATCGTGCGAACGACCGCGAATCCACTCGCGATTACCGCGGACGTCCAGCGCGTGATCGCGTCGCTCGATCAATCGCTCGCGCCCGGCAATGTCCAGACACTCGCGCGGCTGCTGTCGTCGTCGTTGTCGCCGCAGCGCATGACTGCCGCGTACCTGAGCGTCTTCGCGGGCATCGCGTTGCTGCTGGCGGTGATCGGCATCTACGGGGTCATGTCGTATTCGGTAAACCAGCGAACTCACGAGATCGGGATCCGCATGGCGCTCGGCGCGCAACGGGCCGACGTGGTCGGGCGAGTGCTGCGTCAGGGTTTGGTACTGGCGGTGCTCGGGATCGCGGTCGGCACGCTCGGGTCGTTCGGGATGGCGCGCGGACTGGCGACCCTGCTTCATGAGGTGAGTCCGACGGATCCGGTCACGTTCATTGCCGTGGCGGTCATACTCGCGGCGGTGGCCGTGCTCGCGAGCTGGTTGCCGGCGCGGCGGGCGGCGGCGGTGGATCCCGTGGTGGCTTTGAGGGAGTCGTGATGCTGCTCAACGACATTCGATTCGCGGTCCGCGCCCTCGCGCGCAGTCGCACGTTCACGATCACGGCGCTCGCGACGCTCGCGCTGGGGATCAGCGTGAACACCGCTATCTTCAGCGTCGTTGATTCCGTGCTGCTCACGCCGCCGCCGTTCGACGCGCCGGAGCGGATCGTCACCATCGACAGCCAGAACAGGGCCCAGGGGCTGGACCTGGGCAGCGTTGCCTACCCGGACGTCCTGGATTGGCGTGCCAGCGCACGTGACTTCGACGAGATCGCGATCTACCGGAACACGACGTTCAACGTCACCGGCGACGATCGCGCCGAGCGGGCGATTGGCGCCCGGGTCTCGGCGAACTACTTCCGTGTGTTCGGCGTGAAGCCGCAGCTCGGCCGGATGTTCCTGCCCGAGGAGGAGACTGTGGGGCGGGACCGGGTAATTGTGTTGAGCGACGCGTACTGGCGCCGCCGGTTCGGCGCGTCACCGACGATCGTTGGTCAGCAGCTGCTCATCAACGGCTGGCAGTACACGGTGGTTGGAGTGGCGCCCAAGGGATTCGCCTACCCGCCTAACGCCGAAGCGTGGTCGCCGTTCGCGCCGGACTCGCAGGCGATGCGTCGGGGGAGCCGGTTCGTTCGCGGGGTCGGGCGGCTGGCGGCAACGGCGACCGTCCCGCAGGGGATGACCGAGCTGAACGCGATCGCGAAGCGGCTCGAGCAGGAGTATCCAGGGTCGAATACGGGTTGGCGTGTCACATCGCGCCCGATTCAAGAGGCAATTGCGGGCCGAGCGCCGGCGATCCTCTACACGTTCCTCGGCGCGGTGGGGTTCGTGCTCCTCATTGCGTGCGCGAACGTCGCGAACCTGCTGCTCGCGCGCGCGTCGAGCCGCGCGCGGGAGGTTGCGGTGCGCAAGGCGCTCGGCGCGTCGAGCTGGGTGCTCACGCGTCAGCTGCTCACCGAGAGCATCGTGCTCGCCGTGGGCGGGGCGATGCTCGGCGTTCTGCTCTCATTGTGGGAAGTGCGGCTGCTCAAGTCCATCGTGCCGATTCCGATTCCGCCCTGGCTCACGGTGAATGTGAGTGGGCGTGCGCTGGCGTTCACGGTCGTGCTCGCGGTAGTGACGGGCGTAATCGCCGGGATCGCTCCGGCATTGAAACTGGCACGCGGCGGCGTGCGGGAGTCACTCGCGACGGGTGTGCGCGGCTCCGGCTCGATGCGACGCAGTCGGACGCAGCGAGGCCTGGTCGTGGCGGAAGTTGCGTTGGCGGTCGTGCTGCTCGCGGGGGCAGGACTGCTGCTCGCGAGCCTGTCCCGGCTGCAGTCGGTGTCGCCGGGCTTTTCGGCAGACGGGGTGCTCGTTGCGCGCCTAACGCTGGCCGGACCGCGGTACGAGGACAAGGCCGCGATGGTGCAGTTCTACGACAACGTGCTGAGCCGGATGCGGGAGACACCGGGAGTGGACGCCGCCGGTGCCGCGGGTGCGTTGCCGCTCAGTGGATCCGCGAACACGTCGAACTTCCACATTCCGGGGCAGCCTGCGCCGCCCAACGGGCAGGACCCAACGTCGCGATGGGAGCGGGTGACGCCGGGGTATTTCCGTGCGCTGGGTATTCCGCTCAAGTCAGGGCGAGAGTTCGATGACCGCGACAAGGCGGACGCACCGAAGGTAGTCATCGTGACGGAGTCGTGGGCTCGGATCTTTTTCCCTGGCGAGCGGAACGTGGTGGGCAAGCTCGTGGCGCAAGGTGGGTCGGAGGACGGGTCGCCGATCGTTGGCGTGGTGGGCGACGTGCGCGCCGACGGCCTCGACGAGCCTGTGCTGCCGACCATGTACTTGCCGTACGCGCAGGCCCCGGACGGCGGCATGACGGTGGTCGTGCGCTCGTCAGGCGATCCGGCGCTGATGACCGCCGTGGTGCGCGACGCGGTGCAGGCGGTGGATGCCACGATACCTGTGTACGACGTGTCGACGATGCACGAGCGGGTGTCGCGCTCCATCGTGGCGCAGCGACTCAGCGGGTCGATGATCGGTGTGTTCGCTCTCATGGCGCTCGTGCTCGCGACCGTCGGCGTGTACGGGCTCATCGCGTACTCGGTGGCGGAGCGACGGCACGAGATCGGGATTCGGCTCGCGCTCGGGGCGCAGGGGCAGGATGTGCGGCGGCTGGTGGTCGGTCAGGGATTGCGGCTGACGTTGACGGGTGTCGCGATCGGGCTTGTCGGCGCTGTTCTCGTCGGCCGGGGCATGCATTCCATGCTATATGGCATCACTCCCATTCATGCCCCCACGTTGATTGCCGTGTCGGCAATGCTGCTGTCGGTTGCAGTGCTCGCGAGCTGGATACCCGCCCGGCGCGCGGCAAGGACTGACCTGCTCGGAGCTCTCCGCGGGGAATAGAGGATCAAAGGGGTCAGAGTCGACTCTGACCCCTTTGATCTCGCGAAGCCGGGCGTAAACTCTTGCCCATGTCCCCCAACCAGCCCGCCGCGGCGCAGGTCCTCATCGCCGACGACCAGCCGGCCGTCCTCGATGCACTGCGGCTTCTGCTCAAGGAAGAAGGGTGGCGGATCGTGACGGCCGCGCGGCCCGTCGAGATTCTCAGGGCGGTCGAGTCGCACACGCTCGACGCGGTCGTGATGGATCTCAACTACGCCCGCGACACGACGTCGGGGAAGGAAGGACTCGATGTCCTCGCGCGCCTGCGCGCGCTGGACGCCACGCTGCCGATCGTCGTCATGACGGCGTACGGCAGCGTGCAGGGAGCCGTCGAGGCCATGCGGCGCGGCGCGGCGGACTACATCGAGAAGCCGTGGGACGACGAACGCCTCGTCACCATCCTCCGCACGCAGATCGAGCTTTCACGGGCACGGCGCGCGAACGAGCGGCTCGCCACCGAGAACAGGCGCCTCGCGCCTAACGTGCCGCCGCTGGTCGCGGGGTCGCGAGCGATGCAGCCCGTGCTCGACCTCATCGATCGCGTCGCGGCGTCGGACGCCAACGTGCTCATCACCGGCGAGCACGGGACGGGCAAGGAGGTCGTCGCCCAGCGTCTGCACGTCGCGTCGAACCGTGCGTCGCGGCCGCTCATCACCGTCAACGCTGGCGGCCTGTCCGAGGGCGTGGCAGAGAGCGAGCTCTTTGGACACGTCAAAGGTGCGTTCACCGACGCGAAGACCGACCGCGTCGGATGCTTCGAGCTCGCCGACGGCGGCACGCTGTTTCTCGATGAGATCGCGAACATGGCGGGCAAGCTTCAGGCGAGGCTCCTGCGCGTTCTCCAGACCGGGGAATTCCAGCGTGTGGGTTCGTCGCGCACGCTGCGCGCGGACGTTCGCGTTCTCGCCGCGACGAACGCGGACATCAAGGCCGAGATCGCCGGCGGTCGCTTTCGCGAAGACCTGCTCTACCGCCTGAACACGGTGGAGATTCGGCTCCCGCCGCTGCGTGACCGACGCGACGACATCCCCCGGCTCGCCACACACTTCCTTGGTGAATACTCGGCGCGCTACCGCAAGACACTCCACGGGTTCGACGACGACGCCACCGCGGCGATGCAGGCGCACGGCTGGCCGGGCAACGTCCGCGAGCTGCAGCACACCGTGGAGCGCGCGGTCCTCATGGCGCGCAGTCGTTACATCACGAGCGACGATCTCGGTCTCCGCGCGAGCGCACCCGGAAGCGCAGCCGACCTTTCGGGCATGACGATGGATGACGCCGAGAAGTACATCATCCGGCAGGCGCTGGCCCGGCACGGAGGGAACGTCATTCAGGCGGCCGAGTCGTTAGGCATGAGCCGGAGCGCGCTGTACCGGCGCATACAGCAGCATGGACTCTGAGCTCGGGAGTCGGGACCAAGAACCGGGGACTGGGGACTGGGGACTCGGCGGCTTTCGGCATCGTCCCGGCCGCGGCTGCCTGTCGAGTCCCGCGTTCCGCTCATAGTCCTGGTGGGTGGACTGCCGGGCGTCATCATCTCGCTGGTATGGCTTTGGACCGGGGAGCACGGGATCGAGGTTCGGTGGACGCTGACGGTCGTCGTGGTCGGTGCGTGGCTGACAGCCGCGGCGGTCGCGCGCGAGCGCGTCATACGACCCATCCAGACGCTCTCGAATCTGCTGTCCGGTCTCCGCGAAGGAGACTACTCCGTGCGTGGCGCCGGCGCCAACGAGGACGACGCCCTCGGTATCGCCATCACCGAGATCAACGCGTTAGGCAACACACTCCAGGCCCAGCGGCTCGGCGCGCTGGAGGCGACGGCGCTGCTCCGGACCGTGATCGCCGAGATCGACGCGGCGATCTTCGCGTTCGACGGTGATGGGAGGCTGCGGCTCGTGAACCGTGAAGGCGAGCGACTGCTCGGCCAGCCGATCGAGCGACTCCTCGGCCGGGGCGCCGAGACGTTAGGTCTGGACGTGTACCTGCGTGAGGACGCGCCGCGCACGCTCGACCTGGCGCGCGACGGCCGGATGGCGCGGTGGGAGGTGCGGCGCCGCGAGTTCCGGCAGGATGGGCTCCCACATCAGCTGCTCGTGCTCACCGACGTGAGTCACGTACTGAGAGAGGAAGAGCGGCTTGCGTGGCAGCGGATCGTCCGGGTGCTCAGCCACGAGATCAACAACTCGCTCGCTCCCATCAAGTCCATTGCGCGCAGCCTCCAGCGTGTACTCAAACGCGAGCCGCGCTCACCCGACTGGGAGCAGGAGGCACTCCACGGCCTCGACGTGATCGAGGGGCGATCGGGATCCCTGAGCCGATTCCTGCAGGCGTATGCCCGTCTCGCTCAACTGCCGAAACCCGCGCTCCGGCCGGTCGATGTGGACGCGTGGGTGCGTAGCGTCGTCGCGCTCGAGGAGCGGATGCCGGTGGTCCTCTGTCCCGGTCCGCAGACAACCGTCCTCGCCGATCGCGACCAACTCGATCAGCTCCTCATCAATCTGGTGCGGAACGCCGTCGATGCGGTGGCCGACAGCGGCGGCGGCGTGCGTGTGTCGTGGGCGAGCGATGAGGCGTCGGTCGTCGTGTCGGTCGAGGATGAGGGGCCGGGCCTGGCCGACACGGCGAATCTCTTCGTACCGTTCTTCACGACCAAGCCGGAAGGCACGGGGATCGGTCTTGCGCTCAGCAGGCAGATCGCGGAAGCGCATGGGGGTACGCTCACGCTCGAGAACCGGGAGGACGGAACCGGCGCGCGGGCCCGGCTACGGCTTCCGCTTCGGCAGGACGCTCACGCCTAACGCGGTCGGAACGGCGGGGAGCCAGCCGACATCGATCACGCCCCAGAGGCCGACGAGAATGGCTTCCGCGGCGTCGTGACGGAGCGACGTGGGGCGTGCGGCATCGGACCATTCGACGACGCGTCGCGCGATTCCCTCGGCCATGCGCTTTGCCTGTTCGCCCGAGCGCTGATCGCGTGAAAGGAGGAACATTGCCCGCCACTCCTCCGCGCTCACGCGGCGCACGTGCGCCTTGTGCCGCTCGGCCGCCATGGCCCAATGCTCGGCGAGTGGGCCGCCACCTTCGAGCACGACGTAGGCCGGATCGAACGCCTCGTGGAGCAGCGCCGGGATCGCTCGCTTCAGTCGTGCAGCCGCGCCGAAGTTGCGGGAGCGATACCAGATGAGGCGTCCGTCGTCACGGTAGACCGCGAGGCCGGTGCGTACGCCGACGTCGACAGCGAGGAGGGATGGCAAGCTCAGACCACCAGGGATGACTCAATCACGTGCGGGCTGGGTCTCTTACCGCCCAGGTCGCAGAGACACAGAGGTCGCAGAGAAAGCACATCGAGAGGAGATCGTGCCGTGCGAAACAGGTGTGCGTCTGATTCCGGTTAGCGAACGGACGCCCGCACTTCGGGCAGCGCCTGAGTGACTCGTCAGGCATCCTCGGGATCCTCGAGACCCCAGAGCTTCGGCGACGCGAGCTCGACGCAATTGCCGGCAGGGTCGCGGACGTACAGCGACCGTCCCCCGCGCGGCCACGTCACCTCCGACTCGATGGTCACGCCCGCGGCCTCGAGTCGCACTCGCCATGCCGGCATGTCCGTGTCCGGGACGGCGAATGCCACGTGGCCGGGACCTGTCGCTCCATGTGCGGGCACCAACGCGCCGCCAACGAGGGATGGCTCACAACTCGTGCGGGCAGGATTGAAGACGAGAAACATTCCTGTTCCGCATCGAAAGAACACATGCCTGCCTGGCATGGACGAATAGCGCTCGAGGCCGAGCACGTCGACGTAGAACCGCTCGGCGGCGTCGAGATCGGTGGCGTAGAGGCAGGCTTCGAGAACTCGAGAGATGTTAGTCATGGTGAGCCGTCGAGCTCGGGTGTCAATCCGAGCGGAGGGAGGTATTGAAGTCCTCCCGGTAGAGGAACTGGCTCCTCGCTCGGGACGACGGCGATTCCTCGACTCGCTGTCGCTCGCTCGGAATGACAAAGGGTCTCACAGCATTCTCACATCGTTCGAATGAGCCGGGCTGTGCAACTCCGACTAGATTGGGCCCATGTTTTCGACGACGTTCCTGTTACTCCAGATGGCTGCCGCGCAGGGCGCAGCGCCGCCTGGTCAATCATACGATGGCGCGAGCCGTCCCGCCGTTCGTGTTCCGCGAGTTGCCAGTCCCACCGTCACGATCGATGGGTCCCTCAGTGAGCCTGTCTGGTCGCAGGCCGCGCGATTGACGGGCTTTCACCAGTACCAACCCATCGATGGCCGGCGGGCCGACGAACAGACCGAAGCGCGGGTCTTTTATTCGCATGATGCGATTTATTTCGGGGTGATCGCCAACGCGAAGAACCCGGCGTCCATCCGCGCCACCGTCGCGGACCGCGACAACCTGAGCAACGAAGACCGCATCACAGTCTACCTCGATACGTTCAACGATCATCGCCGGGCGTACTTCTTCGTCGTCAACCCGTTAGGCGCGCAGGGCGACGGCATGCGGACCGAGGGCGCGGCGAGCGCGGGGAACATTTTCGGCGGCAACGTCGACTGGAACCCGGACTTTCGCTTCGAGTCCAAGGGGCAGCTCACCGACAGCGGCTACGTCGTCGAGCTTCGCATTCCGTTCAAGAGTTTGCGTTTCCCGTCGAGCGATCCACAGACGTGGAGCATCAACGTCGTGCGCGACGTGCAGGCCACGGGGTTCGAGGACACGTGGACCGACGCACGACGGGCGACGGCGAGTTTCCTGAGCGAGGGTGGCTCGCTCACGGGCATCGAGCACATCGAGCGCGGGATCACGACGGAGGTGCAGCCGTTCGTGACCGCGCAACTCAACGGTGAGCGAACGCCCGGCGGCACGTTCGACCGCGAGGACTTGAATCCTGACGCCGGGGTGAACCTCAAGGTCGCGCTCCCATCCGTGACGCTCGACGCGACGGTGAAGCCCGACTTCTCGCAGGTGGAGTCCGACGCGGGCCTGGTGACGGTGAACGAGCGCTTCGCACTCTTCTTCGCGGAGAAGCGCCCGTTCTTCCTCGAGGGGATCGAGCTGTTCAACACGCCGAACCAGCTCGTGTACACCCGGCAAATCGCGACGCCGGTCGCGGGCGCGAAGGTGACCGGGAAGCTCGGCCCGGTCAGCGTCGCGTATCTCTCTGCGCTGGACGACACGCCATGTCCGAACACGACCATCGACGGCGTCTCGACCAAGCAGAGCTGCGACCAGGCGCTGTTCAACGTCGCGCGATTGCGCCGTGATTTCGGAGGGAACTCGACGATCGCGCTGACGATGACGGATCGGCGCGCGGGTGATACCACGAACACGGTGATCGCGAGCGACCTGCGATACGTGTTCGGCCGCATGTATTACTTCGAGACACAGTTCGGCGGCTCGTACACGAAGGACCCGGCACTGCTCGGCACCTCGGAGGCGAAGACGTCGCCGGTGTGGAAGGCGGAGCTCGACCGAACGGGGCGAATCTGGGGATTCAACTATCTCTTCAGCGGGCTCGGAACGGATTTCATCAGCCGCTCCGGGTTCGTGCCGCGGACCGGGATCATCACGCTGCACGGCTTCAATCGCTTCTCGTATTACGGCAAGCCCGGAGCCCGGCTCGAGAGCATCACGACGTTCTTCGGACCCACGCGGATCTGGCAGTACGACCACTTCGTGGCTGGCGACGCTTACGAGGGACAGGAGTCGATCACGAACATGTTCCGGCTGCGCGGCGGGTGGAACGGGTCGCTCAACGTGTCGCGGAACTTCTTCACGTTCGACTCCGCCGCGTACAACGGCCTGTACGTCGTCGGAGCTGACGGCCTGCAGCCGTACCTTCCGCCCGAGCCTCAAGCCACGGGCCTCTGGGATGCGTCGCTGACGGTCACGACGCCGACGTTTCACAAGTTCAACGCGACGACGACGATCGCGCGGAACGAGGTGGCGATCTTCGCCGAGGGGTCGACGGGGCAGGAGCTGCGGGCGACGGCGGGCCTGACGATGCGGCCGACCAGGAGCGTGCGCAGCGAGGCAACGCTGACGTTCTCGCAGATCGACCGCGACTTCGACGGCTCCGAGTACGCGCGGACGGTGATTCCGCGTCTCAAGATCGAATACCAGCCCACGCGCGCGCTGTTCTTCCGCGTGGTGAGCCAGTATCAGGCGCAGCGGACGAGTGGGCTCCTCACACCGACGGGCGACCAGATCTTCCTCCAGGATGGATCGCCCGTGACGAGCGGCGACGGCGGGACGCTGCAGACCGACTGGCTGGTGTCGTACGAGCCAACGCCGGGGACGGTAGCGTTCTTCGGGTATGGCGACACGCGGGACACGTTCGAGGCGGAGGACTCGGCGAAGTTCTCGGATCTCCGGCGCCGCCGCGACGGGTTTTTCGTGAAGCTCGCGTATCAGTGGAGGCGCTGAGCCGCGTGCGCCACGCACGCGGGTGGCAGCTGCTGCACCGCTGGAGCGAGCGGCGCCGAGGCGCGACCCAGGGCCGCGCCGCCTAACGCGCCGAGCCCGACATAGGCGAGATCGATCACGAAGGCGAGGCGGAAGGAGAACTCGGTGAGCTCTCCTCCCAACTGGCGGTGAGCGCGGATGGCGAGCTCAATCAGGCGAGCCGGCATGGTGACCTCGAGTGCGGTGTGAATCGGGAACTCTCCCTTCTCTCTCGAATGACACCAGCCTGTTACCCGCGTGCAGCGCCTAACGGCTCACTGCACCGAGCGATCCCCGTGCGTGCACCAGCGCAGCAGGACCGTGCCGAGCACGAGCGACGGGTCCCGCGGGATCACGATCGGTGGGTAGTCGGGATTGAGTGAGGCGAGCTCCACGCGCGAGCCCGCGACGCCGCCTACCCGTTTCACGACGTAGCCGCCGTCGGGGATGCGTGCCACGATCACCGCATCGGGCACGATCTCGTCGCCCAGCTTCACGAGGATCGTGTCGCCATCGTGAAGGAGGGGCACCATGCTGTCACCGGTGACCCTGAGCGCGACGTACTTCCCATCGGGCGCGCTCTCCGGCAGTGGGATCCAACGGTCGCACGGCTCGTCCCAGAGCTCACGCCCCACGCCGGCGGCCACCGAGAGGTCCATGGCCGGGGCATGCCTAACGCGCGCAGCGGCGGCTACCACCTGCGCGAGCGTGCCCTCCTCCCAGGCCGGCGCCATCTCCGGCTCGGCCGCGACCTCCCGCACGCGCGACCGCTCCACGGCGCGCCGAGCGAGCACGTCGCGCACGAAGCGGTCGGCGTTGGCCTCGAGCCGGTATCGCTCCGCGACGGACAGCGTTGCCCGGGCCTCGCGCGCATACCACTCGACGAACGCGGTCTCGGCGGGATCCAGGGGGTCGAGCTTCCGCATCGCGCGGTCGCCGCCAATGCGTACGAGCAGGTCCTTCGTGCGCTCCAGTCCCGCACGCTCTCCGGCGCTCAGGGATTCGTTGTCGTAGGTCACTGGTCCTCTCCTTCCTTTCGAGGCTTGCGGCCGGCGCCGCGCCGGCTCCGTTCGGGTCCGCCAGTGGCCCGTGAGCCCTCGACGGCTCGGCGTGCGCGCTCGGACAGACCGCTCCGCCGGAAGAACTCGTAGAGTTCCTGGCGTTCGCCGGGCCGCCACGGCCCCGCATCGCGAAGCGCCAGCTCGATGAGCCGCTCGCGCAGGCGCAGCACGCGCACGCGTGCCGCGTTGTGCGTGATCCCGAGCCACTCGGCGATGAGTCGCTGCGGGATGGACGCGCTCACCCAGCGCAGCATCTGTCGCTCGTCATCGGTGATACCGGCGTCGATGACCCGCGAGAGGCGCTCGAGCACGGGCGAAAGCGGCGGCGCTTCCGCAGCCGGTCCGGCGCTCGCGCGGATCGACGCCTCGGAGACGACCTCGCGCACGACGCGCTCGCCGTCGCTGAGCCACGCCGCGGCAGTTCCGGTCGCGGTGCGGCGGCGTGTCGCACGACGATCGTTGGCGAGGCGATGACGGAACATCGCGACGAGGTAGCCTGTGAGGTTCGCTGGAGCGGCAGCGGTGGGCTGCATGAGGTGTATGGCGGCATCGCTCAGGCAGTCGGTGACCGCGTCGTCGCGGAGCGCGGGCTGGAGGTGGACCTGGCGAGCGAGCTTCCACAGCGCGGGCGTGAAGCGACGGTAGAACTCGCGAATGGCGAGCGCCTCGTCGTGTCGCATCCGCTGCAGTAACTCCTGATCGCTCCACGACTCGGCGCTCGCCTCATCCGCTCGTCTTTCGATTCGCATCGCTCCCGTACGGCCCCGTGACCCGACAAGCTCCTCGAATCCATGCACCCTTCGTCTGGGTCGGCCCAACGCCTCCGTGAGACATGACACCGGAGTGTTACAGCCTGAGACGGAGGGCATGGCGAGAGGCGACCCACGAGCGCAGCAGGCGCTCCACGCGGTCCACTGTCGCTTCGCTCACCGCCGGCCGCATGAGGGTCTCGCGGAGGCGGCGCGTCCGGCACGGCGTGAGCCCGGCGCGCTGCGCGACGGCCAGCAGGTCGAGTGCGTCCATCACGCGGTCGGCGTTTCGCTGCACCGCGACTCCAGTCGGCGGGCCGGTTGCCGTTAGGCGTCGTGGCGATGCCTCCGATACGCGCAGCGCCCGCTCGCGGTTGGCCTTGCGCATCTCCTCGCGACTGGGGCGCTGTGACGACGCCGTGAGGCCGAGGTTCGCGAGGGCGCGGCCGATAGCCGAGGTCTCGGTGTTCTCGAGGCAGGCGACGGTGTTGACGTCGCCGTCACCGATTCGCTCCGACGCGAGCCCCGTCGCCGACGGTCGCTCCTCCTCGATCGACCGAAAGACGAACGCCTGCACGGTGATTTCGCGCTCGGTCCGCGAGACGAGCCGCGTGACGATCCGGCCCGTTGGGAAGCGCGCGTAAAACAGGGTGATGCGGTCGGCGACCGGCGCGTACTCCCCGACATCGAACAGCAGCTCGTGTTTCGGCACTGGTCCTCCCGTCGCTGCGCCGGCGCGAGCGGCGACGGCGGGAGGCATACATTAAGCCGAATAAACACCGAACACAAGGCCCAGCTGCGACTGGCGAATTGCTCGGCTTAGTGTATGTGTCTCAACTCGTTACGCTCTCGAAGCCGACATCGCAGATGTGAACTTCCGGGTCCGCCCTGAATCGCATCGGCAACGACCCCTGCCCGATCCCTCGACTCACCAACAGGATCCGCTCACCCGGACTTCCGAGCTCGAACAACCCACCGTCGAGGTAGCGCTGACTGAGCGGCCCTTTGACGCCGATGAGCGACCTGCCGCCCGGCAACACGAACTGCCCGCCGTGCACGTGTCCGGTGAACGTCACCGCGAACGGCTCGTCGCCTAACGCCGTCAGCCCGTCCGGCGAGTGCATGAGGACCAGCCGTATCCCATCCGCCCCGGCGAGCGCGCACCGGCCGTCCGGTGTTCCCTGCTCGGTGTTGTCGAGGCCACACACCCAGAGCCGATCATAGGGCGCGGCCAGCCGAACGTTCTCGTTCACGAGCGTGCGCACGCCGATCGTCTGGAGGCGCTGCACGAGCCACGCGTCGTCGGCTATCAGGTCGTGGTTGCCAAGCACCGCGAACCTGCCTAACGGCGCGTCGATCTGGTCGATCGCCTCCAGCACACCCTCCACATGCCGCGCGTGGAACGACACGAAGTCCCCGCCGAGAAGCAGCACCTGCGGCTTCGCCTCGGCGAGCAACCGACACGCGCGACGGATCGTAGCGGGATGCGTGCCGGGTCCGCCATGCAGGTCCGACGCGAAGGCGATCCGAAGCGGCGGAATGGGCGCGCCCTCGTTCGCGACCATGAGCCGATGCGTCGTCAGGTGGAGCTGCCCCTGCAGGCCGAGCGGTTTCGCGAGCCACGATGGCCATCCGCCGGCGTAAAGCATGTCGTAGAGCCGTTCCATCCGCCGCTTCTTCGCGGAGAGGCGCAGCGCACGGCCGAACCGCCGGGGCCCAGGCACCTATCGAAGCGAAGGTCTCTTGGCTGGCGCGTCGGGTTTCGGCGCCGGGGCGTGCTGTTCCGGGATCACGCGCTTCGCCGAATCGGCCTTCGCGGAATCGGCTTTCATCTTCGCGACCGAGTCGGCACGGGCCTTCACGCGCGCGGAGTCCGCGGCCGTCCGCGGCGGCTCCTCGAACTCCTCCTTCGGAATCCGGAACGCCTTCGCGATCGCGGGGTCGCCCTCGATGCCCATCACGCGCCTGGCGGTGTAGTCGCCCACCACCGGACCGAACTTGAACCCCTCGGCCGACCCGCCACCGGCGATCCATACATTCGACCACTCGGGGTGTGTGTCGATGTAGAAGTTTCGCGTGACGGAGAGCTCGTAGTGGCACGAGCGCGTCTCGAGCAGCGGGGCGTCGATGAGCAGCGGGAAGCGGTCGATGAGAAACTGGCGCGGCCGAGAGAAGTTACTCGGGTCGATCCAGCGCTGGCTCGTGTCAGGGTCGGTCTGCGTCCCGCCGCCCACACGCACGCGGAACCCGCGTGCATCGTTAGGCAGCGCGGGCCAGCCGGTGATGCCGGGGAAGTTGAAGCTCGGCATGTTCGGCGCGACCCACCGGTTGTCGCCGATCGGCGTGCCGTAGTAGTAGACGTTCCCCATCGGTGTCCGGAGCCGGGTGCGGAGGAACTCGGGGAACAGCTTCCACAGCCATGGGCCGCACGCGAAAACGAACTTCTCCGCCTGGAGCGTCTCACCGCTCGAGAGCGCGATGTCCTGCAGCCGATCACCGTTCGCGAGCGACGGGAGCGCCCGCGCCACGACCATCTTCCCGCCGTTGTGCTGGAAGGATTCGGCCACCCGCTCACACGACCGGCGCGCGCGCACGACGCCCGCCGCCGGCTCGTACAGGATGGCGCCGATACCCTGGAGATCGATCTGCGGGTAATGCGACCGGACGTCGTTAGGCTCGAGCACCTCGTACCTGACGCCCACGGTGTCCCAGTTCTTCCGCGTGTCCTTCATGAAGGGCTCCCAGTCCTTGCGGAAGATCAGGTCACCCGTGGTGTAGAAGACGCGCTCCTTCGTGCGCGAGAACTCCTCGTCCCACGCCTTCCACCGCTCCATCGCCTGCGTTGCCCACCGCGCCCAGAGGACCCCGTGCGGCCGGTCGCCGTACGAGCTGCGCACGCCGCGCGTCTCCTCGCCCGATGTCGATCGCGAGTTGCCCGGCCCCCACGTGTCGATGAGCGTGACGCGCGCGCCCATCTTCCGGAGGTGATAGGCGGTCCAGCCGCCGAAGGCACCAGCGCCTATGACGGCGATGTCGGGAGACTTCCGGCCGATGACCGCAGGAGCGCGCCGCGCCGTGGGCTGCCGGGCGATCGCCTTCGCACTTGACGCGGCGGCGACGAGCAATCCCGTCTGGGCGCCGGCGACTTTGAGAAAGCTTCTCCGGTCGAGGGTGTTCTTACTGTCGTCGTCCTTCGTCACGCGGAGAGGAAGAGCGGGCGACTAGCGCGTCGCGGTTACCGGAATGTGAGCGTGTGGGTGGTACATCGGCCGAAGTGAGGTCTGCTTGTCGGGCTTCGCGTCGATCTTGAGAAGCCGCATCGCCTCCGGATCGCTCGGAAGGGAATCAGTGCCCGCCGGGATGCCGTTGGTCTTCAGGATGTACGCAACGACGTCCTTATACTGTTGAACCGACAGGCCGCCCGGGTTGTCATCGGGCATCGTCGTCTTGATCTGGTCGAAAAGGTCGAAGACGGTGCGGCCGACCCAGTTCTTCGTAAAGGCGTCGCCAGAGTACTTCTCCGTCCCGTGGCATGAGCTGCAGTTGTTCTGGTGCTCGGTGTCGCCGCGTGTGGCCTGTTCCTCGGTGTAAACGCCTTGCCAGACGGACTTGCCGGCGGTCGAGTCGGTGCTTTGGGCCTGCGCGATGCCGGCGAACAGAAGGGGGGCAGCGAGGAATGGAAGAAAGCGAGACATGCGAGCGAGGGGGATTCGTCTATGGGTCATCCCGAGCGAAGCGAGGGGATCGGGATCATCCCGAAGAGGACTCCGCCGGACGATGAAGATTCCTCGTTACGCCTCGGATGACAACTCCCTCTGTCGGGAGGACGGCGATCCCTCGCTTCGCTCGGGATGACAACTGTCGCTCGGGATAACTGTCAAGCAGGTTCCTCCGGGGCGCCGCCGGAGCGAGCAACCTGATCTACCCGGATCTTGCTCGGGTCGAACCGCCGGGCCGAGGCGATCATCTTGTCGATCGTCTCATCGAAGTCCGCCGTCGGCTTGCGTTGGAACCGCAGCGGGTTGATGCGCGCGACCACGAACGCCTTGAGGTAGGGGCTCTCGAAGCCGCGCTCCTTGAGGCTCGCGACGGCCGCGTTCACCGCTTCGTTGAGCTCGAGCAGCTTGTTCGCGCGCTCGCGCCGCGTCTCGATCGCCTTCGGGAGCCTGGAGCCGAGGAACTTGTCGCAGCGCTTGAGCACAGGATGGAACGCGCCACCGGCGAAGCGGCCATTCTGTTGGTAACAGAAGCCGAGGGTCACGAGCGCGGCCTCCTCGAACTCGATCGCGAACTCGCGCTCCGGACGGTCGTCCAGCGCCGCGAGCGCCTCGGCCAGCCGCGCCACCTCGAGGGCGCGCTCGCGGAGGTTGTGTGCCTTCTCCGTGTTGAGGAGCAGGATGCGGTGGGCGACTTCGGCCTCAGGAACCACGAGCGCCACGATCGACTTGGCGCCCAGCTGCTTCATGGCGCCCAGGCGGTGGTACCCGTTAGGCGACCAGTACTTGCCGTCGCCGGCAGGGACGGCGATGACGGGGTCGAGGAACCGATCGAGCTTGTCGATAGCGCCTGCGAGCCGCTCGACGTGCGCTTCCGAGAGGTCACGCTGGAAGGGCGTGGGCTCCACGCGATCGAGGGGCAGGGAGGCGAGGATCTGCCAGTGTCCGCCGAGTGGGTCGCGGTAGCTGGCGAGCGCGGTGCCGCCGTCGTCTTCGATGGTGCGCGCCAGCGTCATGACGCTCGTGGGTGCGGCAGCGCTGGCGAGGCGGCGGGCGTCGAGGCCGCGGGATGCGGGTTCGACGGCCGGTTTCTTCTTCTTGACGCGCGGCATGGCTCGAGTCCGTGAGATCCTTTCGGCGAAAGCAGTATGGACATGGCCAGCAATGCAAGAAGGAGACTGGCCTGGAGCTGCGTGCTGCGTGCGGCTGCTGGGCTGGTAGCCGAGTGCTGCGCGCTACTGCCGCGTGCTGCGAGCTGCTGCCAATACCGCCGGTTGCCATTCCGAACGGAGCGAGGAATGACACGCGCCGTTTCGCCGTCGCCCGTCGCCCGTCCCCGGCAGTCGCCCGTCGCCCCGTCGCCAGTGGCCAGTCGCCAAGTCGCCAAGTCGCCAAATCGACGCAACCCTTTCCGTCACCCTGGTGTCTGTTGTTATCATATGTGGTATATCCATACATGGTGCAGGCAATGCTGGATCGCGAACTCAAGAAGGGCAGCGCGGAGCTCCTCATCCTTTCGCTCATCGAACACGAGCCGCGCCACGGCTACGAGCTGAGCAAACTGATCGACTCGCGGTCGGACGGCGCCATCCGGTTTCACGTCGCGTCGCTCTACCCACTGCTCTACCGGCTCGAGAAGCGCGGCTGGATCGAAGGGCGCTGGGTCGAGAAGGCCGGACAGCGACGGCGACGGTACTACCGGCTCACCAGCGAGGGACGTCGCGTGCTCGCGGCGCAGCGAAAGAACTGGCGCCAGTTCGTGGAGGCAATTGCCCGCATAACGGGGGTGCAGCATGCGTGACCCGAACAGCCCAAACAGCGACGCCCAAACACGGGACTGGCGAGCCGAGATCGCCGAGCGTCTCGTGAGCCTTCGGCTGGCGCCCGCGGAAGAAGCCGATCTTGCCGATGAGCTTTCCCAGCACCTCGAGGACCGGTTCCGCGAGCTTCGCGTTCGCGGAATGGGCGACACGGAGGCGAGGCGCCTGGTGCTCGAGGAGCTGGACGGAGAAGGAAGTCTCGCCTCGAGGCTTCGGGACGTCGTTCGGGGCGGGAGCGTGCCGGCAGCACTGGGCGCACCGACGCGCGGCACCGTGCTGGGGCGGCTGCGCCAGGACGCGCGCTACGCGATGCGAACGATGCGCCGGGCGCCGGGGTTCACGGCGGTCGTCGTGCTCACGTTGGCGTTAGGTATCGGCGCCGCGACGACGATCTTCAGCGTCGTCAACGGCGTTCTGCTCACCCCATTGCCGTATAAAGACCCGCAGCAGCTGGTGGTGTTCTACGGTACGTCGCCCGAAAAGCAGTTGCCCGAGGTGAGCTTCCCATCGGGGCTATTTGTCGCAGTTCGCGAAAAAAGCCGGGCGTTCACCAACATGGCGGCCTTCGACCGGCCGGGGTTCACCCTCACGGGGAAGGGCGATCCCGTTCGTGTGGATGCGGCGATGGTCTCGGAGGATTTCTTCCGCGTGTTCCGGACCGGACCGCTCGTGGGCCGGACCTTCGTCGCCGGTGAGCACCGGCCCGAGAACACCACCGTGAGCGTGATCAGCTTCGGGCTCTGGCAGCGGATGTTCGGAGGAGACCCGAAGATCGTCGGTCGCGTGATCAAGCTGAATGGCAATCCGTCGACGATCGTGGGGGTGATGCCGCGCGAGTTCGCGATGCCCGAACGCACCGATGTGTGGCTGCCGCTGTCGCTCGACCCCGCACTCTTCAACTGCTGGTGTCTCGACATGGTCGGGCGCATGAAGCCGGGCATCAGCACCGACCAGGCGAAGCGGGACCTCATTGCCACGGTCGACGCGTTCACGCTCTCGCGCCACGACGTCTTCCCCGACGCGAAGCCCGAGGATCACGCGAAGATCGTTGTCGTGCCGCTCGTGAATCGGATCGCGGGCGACCTTCGCACGCCGCTGCTCGTCCTCATCACCGCGGTCGGCGTCGTACTGCTCATCGCGTGCGCCAACATCGCGAACCTGCTGCTGGCGCGCGCATCGGTTCGCAATCGCGAGATGGCTGTGCGATGCTGCCTTGGCGCGAGCCCTCGTCGAATTGCAACGCAGCTGTTGACGGAGAGCGCGATGCTGGCCGGGGCGGGCGCTGCGCTGGGGCTCGTGCTGGCCGCCGTGGCGCTCAGACTCCTCCGACGGTTGCCCGAAGGGCAGATCCCGCGAATCGACCACGTGCGGGTCGACCCGATCGTCGTGCTGTTCGCGGTCGGCGTGACCGTGGCGTGTGTGCTGCTGTTCGGGCTGGTGCCGGCCTTTCGCGCTGCACGCGTCGACCTCCAGACCAACCTGAAGGACGGCGCGCGCGGTTCCGCGTCAGGCGGCGCGCGACGCGTGAGCAACGCGTTCGTCGTCATTCAGTTTGCGCTGTCGCTGGTGCTGCTGGCCGGGTCCGGACTGCTCCTCAAGAGCTTTCAGCGGCTTATCTCCGTGGATCCGGGATTTCGCGCCGAAAACGTTCTCGTGGCGCGGCTGCAGACGCCGTATCCACGTTATGAAAACTCGCAGGTCGTCCGCGGCTTCTACGATCGTGTGCTCGAGCGGGTGGCCGCGATTCCGGGCGTGCGTGCGGTTGGGCTGACGCAGAGCGCACCATTCACGCGGGGGAACCCCCAGTCAAACGTGATCGCCGAGGGTAAGGAGCCGAAGCCGGGTGAGCCGGTGGTCGTCTCGAACGTTCGCACCATCACGCCCGGCTTCTTCGACGCGATGGGGACGCCGATCCTGAAGGGCCGTTCATTCCGCGCGAGCGACGGGCCAGACGCGCCACGGGTTGCCATCGTGGACGAGCGATTCGCGCGACACTACTGGCCGAACGGGGAAGCGGTCGGCAAGCACATCAGCCCGCAGGGCGACACGAGCGCCGGACATTGGCGAACAATCATCGGGGTCGTACCTAACGTGCGTCACGCCAGTCTCGGCGAGGATCCGAGCCTGCAGGTCTACGAGTCGTTCGCCCAGCAGACGGCGTGGTCGGTGTACCTGATCGTTCGGAGCGCGCGAGACCCGCGGGCACTCGTGTCGGCGATTCGCGCGCAGGTGGCGGCCGTCGATCCGGAGATCCCGTTGTACGGGATTCGGACCATGGAGGAGGCCGTGTCACGCTCCCTCCTCACCCGGCGCCTAACGAACGGGCTGCTGGCGGCCTTCGCGACGGCGGCGTTTCTGCTGGCTGCCATCGGGATCTACGGGGTGATCTCGATCGGCGTTGCCGGGCGCATGCGAGAATTCGGGGTTCGCATCGCGCTTGGCGCGAAGCCGGGGAACGTCCTCCAGCTCGTGCTGCAGGAAGGTGTCTGGCTGGCTGGTGCCGGTATCGCCTTGGGTCTCCTCGGAGCGGTGTCGGTCGTGCGGTTCCTGCGGTCGCTGCTGTTCGGTGTGAGCGCGTTCGACGTGCCCACGTTCGTTGCGGCGACAACGGTGCTCGCGCTCGTGGCGATCGTTGCGTGTCTGATTCCGGCGCGACGGGCTACCCGTGTCGCTCCGGCTGTCGTGCTTCGCGAGTGAACGGGCCTGCGGACCCACGAACGCTGTGGCCGCTGGCGGCGCTTCGCGCCGGCGCTGGGAACGCTGTACTGCGTCGGCAGGCCGGCTGCTGTCGCCTGCGGGTGGGAGTCTTTGACGACTGCAGCTCGACTTAAGGGCTCTCAGCATTCGGCGAGCTCCAGACGACCCGGCTGCGTTGGCCGAGGTAGGGTTCGACCCGCCGGGAGTCGACTTCCGCGAGCCGGCACTCGACGGCGAGCGCCCGGATGACATCGCGTTCGACGAGATCGCGCAGGATGGGGTCCGCCTCGCCGAGCAGGCGCTCGAGGGCGTAGAAGAAGCGTGAGGTTTCGGCGACGCGACCCGCGGTGAGCAGCGACACTACGTGCGCCCGGAACGCCGCGAGAAAATCAGCGTCGCCGGGCGGTGAGGTGGGCGAGTACGCGCGCCGATGCGCGTCCCATTCCGTAGCGAACGACGGAAGCGTGCCCGCAAGCATCGACTCGAGGTACGACCGCGCCATGACGCCTCGTCCCGATGCCTAACGGGCGTGGTCGGAGGCGGCTTGGGTCTCCGCATCGGTCGCGGCGTTTGCCCGCCTCAGGGAGACCGTGAACGCCGAGCCCTTTCCCATGGTGCTCTCCACCGCGAGGTCACCCTGCATCCCGCGGGCGAGATCCCGGCTGATCGCCAGCCCGAGTCCGACTCCCTCACGCGGGTTTCCCAAGGTGCGGTCGAGTTGGACGAACGGCTCGAAGATGTCCGTGATCCGGTCCGCCGGGATACCGGGGCCGTCGTCCCGGACGCTGATGAGAACGTGGTGATCCGCCACGTCGCAGCGCACCGACACGTGACCGCCCGGCTGGGTGAACTTCACCGCATTCGACACGAGGTTGAGCAGGATCTGCTCGAGCTTCGAGGCGTCGGCAAGCGCACGCACCGTGGGTGGGCAGGGCTCGAGCGTGAAGGTGATCTGCTTCGCGGCGGCCTGCGGGGCAATCATGGCGGAAGCGGTATCGAGGACGGAGCTCAATGGCACCGGCCCGATCTCGTAGGTGACGGCTCCCGCCTCCAGGCGGCTGAAGTTCAGTATGTCGTTGATGAGGCTCAGCAGATGCTGCTGGCTGCGCTGAATGCGCGCGAGGTCGCCGGACTGTTCCGCGGTGAGCGGACCTCGCACGCCGAGCATCAGCAGCTGCACGTAGCCGGCGATCGCGTTGAGTGGCGTTCGGAGCTCGTGCGACATGGCGGCGAGGAACTCTGCCTTCGTGCGGTTGGCGACATCGGCCTCGTTGCGGCGACGCTCGATCTCCTCGGCCTGGCGCCGCGTTCGGTCGAGCAGATCCGCCAGCTCGGCCGACCGCATCTCGGCGGCGCGGCGCAGCGCTTCCTCGGACGCAATGCGGCGAGCGTCTTCCACCGCCTTCAGCTCGGTCTCGCGGCGCTGCGTGAGATCACGGGTGACCTTCGCGAACCCGACGAGCTCACCGTCCGCCCCCCGCAACGCGGTGATCACGACGTTCGCCCAGAACTGGGTGCCGTCTTTTCGGACCCGCCACCCCTCGTCCTCGAGACGCCCGACCTCCGCCGCGATCTCGAGCTCGATCTGCGGCTTGCGTGCCGCGAGATCCTCGGGTGGGTAGAACACGGAAAAGTGCTTGCCGACGATCTCCGCGGCGGTGTAGCCCTTGAATCGCTGGGCGCCCGGATTCCAGCTCACGACGTACCCGTTGGGATCGAGCGCAAAGATCGCGTAATCCTTGACGCTCTCTACCAGCAGGCGATAGAGCTCAGTGGTCGTGATCGAGAGTTGAGTCACCGCCAGTCAGTTCCCTGGCCGTTCATAAGGCGAGGAGGTATCGGCATTTGCGCTCGCTTCCAGGCGCGAACACATCGCTGTCACGCGGCACGTCGACGGTGTCTATCAGCTCGGCACCGAGCCGCTCACATGTCCGTCGCGACGGCCAGTTGTCCGGGTTACACGTGATCCACAGCTCGTGGAACCCGTGGCGACGTGCCAGCGGCAATATCAATCGGCACGATCGCTCCGCAAGCCGGTTGCCGCGATACGCCGGGGACACCTCATACCCCAGATGGCCTGCATACCGCTCGATGGTATGCGTGGTCCCCACGCGAAATCCGAGCCGGCCGACGGCGTGATCGACGCCGTCAAGGCGCATCGCGAACCGATAGGCGGGGACCCAACCGCGCGCGGGGTTTTCCGGCTCGCGCGCCCGCAACTCGAGCCAGAGGTCCCGGTCGCGCATCGGCGCGACGTCCTCGAGCAGAGTCGTACTGATGATGGCCGGACGATTTTGCGTTGTCGCCATGCCGCCCCTCACTGCTTCGCCGGTGGCGAGTGTCGTACAGAAAGATACGGGCGGCGCAGGTGAAGTGCTTGGGAAGCGGACCGTCGGCCTGTCCTTCCGGGCGCGGCGCGAGCGCCGCGCCCGGAAGGACGAACCGCTAGTACCCCGGATTCTGAGTCAGGCCGGTCGACACGATCAACTCGCGGGCCGGTATCGGGTAGAGTTGCTGGAACGCGCGGTCCGGCGACAAGCCGAGTACATCCATCGCCCGCCCGGTGCGAACCAGGTCAGGCCAACGATCGCCCTCGAGCGCGAGCTCGAGCCGTCGCTCGTTCCAGATCGCATTCAGCACGTCGGTCTGCGTCGTGACGTCCGTCCCGAGCACATGCGGATCGAGCCCGGCCCTAACGCGAATCGCGTTGTACTCGGTCACCGCTTCCGACAGCCGATTCAGACGAGCGAGCGCCTCGGCCTTGTTGAGGATCACCTCGGCGTAGCGGATCACGTGCAGGTCCTCGGCGCCGATGGTCGTCGGGAACTTCGTGCCCTCGTAGTCCCCGTCGTCCTCGCCGACGGTGAGGTCGCGCCGCAGGTCCGAGTCCGAGTAGGCCGAGTACAGGTCTGCCGTCGGTGCCACTTCCCAGCGGCCGTCGAAGAGGTAGTAGTAGCCCATCTCGTTGAACTCGACCGCGGTGAAGCTCACGCGGAAGATGTCCTCGGGCGTGTCGGTTCCCTCGTCGGTGAACAGGTCCCCGAAACTGGGAGCGAGCACGTAGCCCATCGCCCCGACGGCGTTCGCGGCGTCGAGCGCGCCCTGCCAGTCTTCCTTGTAGAGCAGGACTCGCGAGCGCAGCGCCCGCACGGCGCCGAGCGATGCCTGACGCGGCTGTTTGTCCGTCGTCATGAGCTGCTCGGCCTGCGTCAGGTCCTGCAGGATCTGCGTGTACACGTCCGCTTTCGGGGTGCGCGTCAACGCGGCGGCTTCGGCCGGGCTGTTGAGCGGCTCGAGCGGCATGGGCACGTCGCCCCAGAGCTTGACGAGGTTGTGGTAGTGGAGCGCGCGGAGGAAATGCGCCTCACCGAGGATCTGGTCACGTTCCTTGTCGGTGAGCCCGGGAACGTTAGGCACCTTCTGCAGGATGAGGTTCACCCGCGCGATGGCGTCGTAGATCGCGATCCAGGTATCCGTGACCGCGGTGTTGTCGGCCTGGAGCTGGTTGCGGTCGACCTGGCCAAGGAACTGGAAGGTGCCCACGTGCTCGGCGTTGTCGGCAGACAGGTCGCCCAACATCTCGATGCCGAGCCCGTAGTAGTCGAGGCTCTGCAACGCGTCATAGGCGCCCACGAGCGCGGCACGCGCGGTGGACGCGTCAACGATCACCTGCTCGGCGGGAACGTGGTCGGCAGGCTGGGTGGTCAGGGTGGAGTCGCAGCCGGCGGCGGCGATGAGGAGCGCGGCCGGCATCAGGAAGCGAAGTCGCATGATCTCGAGTGGAGTTGAAGGGTTCACGTTGGCCGGGATGCCGGTCACCAGCCAGCGCTGATACCGAGGGTGAACGTCCGCGGGAGCGGGTACGCGTAGTAGTCGGTGCCGATGATGACGTTCGCATCGGAGCCCGCGCTGTTCACGTCGGGGTTGTAGCCCGAGTACTTGGTGAACGTGTGGAGGTTGCGGCCGGACACGTAGAGCCGCGCGTTGTCGAGCCGCGCCCTGGACGCGATACTTGCCGGGACCCGCCAGCCTAACGTGATCTCGCCGATCCGCAGGTACGACCCGTCCTCGATGAACCGGCTCGAGATGGCGTCCGCGCCCGAGACGCAGTCGTAGCTCATGCGCGGGACGTCGGTGATGTCGCCGGGCTTCTGCCAGCGGCGCATCACGTCGGCGAACTTGTTGTCGTACGTGCACGCGCCGTCGTCGGCGAAGATGCGCATCATGTTGAACACGTCGTTCCCCTGGCTGAACTGGAGGAACGTGTTCAGCTCGAAATCCTTGAGCGTGAACGTGTTCGTGAAGCCGCCGAAGTAGTTCGGGTGCGGGTTGCCGACGATCATCCGGTCGTTGGCGGTAATCTCCCCGTCACCGTCGACGTCGCGAAGGATCGCGTCGCCGGTCTGCGGGTCCACGCCGTCGAACTTGTACATGAAGAACGAGCCTAACGGCTTGCCGACCTGGGCGATGCTGGTCTCGCGGCCGTTGATGCCGGTCGTGAACGGCTGTCCGTTGAAGAGCGACGTGACCTCGTTGCGGTTGAAGGTCATCGTCAGGATGCTTCGCCAGGTGAAGCCGTTCGCGCCGCCGAGCTGGATGTTGGTCGTGTTGAGCCCGAGGTCGAGGCCCTTGTTCTGGACGTCGCCGATGTTGCCCCAGTACGTGGTGAATCCGGTCGTCGACGCGATCGGGCGCTGCACGAGCAGGTCCGACGTCTTGCGCAGGTAGTAGTCCGCGGTGAGGCTCACGCGGCCGTTGAAGAACAGCAGGTCGGCGCCGGTGTCGAACTCGCGAGTGGTCTCCCACCGCAGATCAGGATTGCCCAGCTGCGAGACCGAGCTGCCGGGCGTGCCGCTGTACGGCGTACCGCTCGCCAGCGCGCGCGCCGCGAAATCGCCGATGCCCTGGTTGCCGGTCGCACCGTAGCTCGCGCGGAGCTTGAGGTTCATGACCTTCTGGAGCCCGCGCGCGAACGACTCATCGGAGAGGATCCAGCCGATCGACGCCGCCGGGAAGAGGCCGTAGCGGTTGTCCTCGCCGAAGCGCGACGAGCCGTCCGCCCGCACGCTGGCCGAGAGCAGGTAACGGTCCTTGAGCGACCAGTCGGCGCGAGAAAAGAAGCCGATGAGGTTGTTGCTCGTCTGCGAGCCGTCGTACTCGGTGACGTTCGCGGCGTTGCGGACGTAGGTCTTGAAACCGCTGGTGAAGCCTTCACCGCGAATGAAGTTGAGCGTGCTCTTGTTGTATTCGACGCTCGCGCCGCCGACGATGGACAGGTGGTTGTTCGGCGCGGACAGCGCCTCGTACGTGGCAAAGCCTTCGGTGAGGTACTTCGAGGCACCGGTGTGGCCCGACTTACCGACGCCCGCCGCGCTGGCCGCGTACGTGCGGTCGACCTGCGGCGACTCCCACTGTGTTTCATCGAGCCCGAGCACGTCGAACCCGGCGCGTCCCGTTAGGCGAAGCCTGCTCGCCAGCTGGTAGTTCGCCTCGAGGTTCCCGAACGCCCGCATCGTTTCCAGGTCGGTGGAGTTGAGGTTCGCGAGCGCGACGGGGTTCGAGTAGCGAAGACCTTCGGCGCGGCCGGCGTAGCTGCCGTCGGCGCGGAACACCGGTCGCATGGGCTGCATGCCGAGCGCGTTCGTCACCACACCATCGAGGCTGCCGTCGCCCTCGATCCGCTCGTTGTCCTCGCGACCGAGGCCGAGCGACGTGCGCAGGGTGAGCTTGCTGGTGGCGGTGAAGTCGAGGTTCGTCCGCGCCGCGCCGCGCCGATAGCGCGAGCCAATGACGATGCCCTGCTGGTCGAAGTACGACCCGGAGAGGTAGTAGGCGGTTCGCTCGCTGCCGCCCGTCACGCCGAGCTGCAGGTCGCGCACGGGCGCGCTGCGGAACACGGCTTTCTGCCAGTCATAGCTCTGGGCGTCATCGACACCGGGCTCGAAGTCGTAGTCGCTCGGGTCGTAGCCGTCGTTCTTCGCGCTCTCGTTGAAGATCTCGACGTACTGCTTCGCGTCGAGCATCGGAATCGTTTCCGGTGCATTCTGCCATCCGTTGTAGCCGCTGAACGTGATGCGCGTCTTCCCGGCGCGTCCGCGTTTCGTGGTGATCATCACGACACCGTTCGAGCCGCGGGAGCCGTAGATCGCGGCGGCGGCGGCATCCTTCAGGATGTCGATCGTCTCGACCTCGTCCGGGTTGATGCCCGTGACGGCCGTAACGTCCTGGCCGCCCAGGCCGAGCTGCGAGTAGTTCTCCTGGATGATCGGAACGCCGTCGACGACGTAGAGCGGTTGGTTGCCGGCGTTGATGGACGCCGGACCGCGCACGCGTACGGAGATGCCGTTGCCGGGGTTGCCGGCGTTCTGCATCACCTGAACACCGGGGGCCTTGCCCTGGAGCGCGGCATCGACACCTGCCGTGGGTGTGTTCGCGATCTCCGTTGCGGTGACGGACGCGATCGCGCTGCTGACGTTCTGGCGGCTCGATGTGCCGTAGCCGACCACGACGACCTCGGAGAGCGTACGGGCGACCGCGACGAGCGCGAAGTCGGCCGTGGCGGTCGCGCCGGCGGTGACGGCGACGCGTACGTCACTGGGCGTGAACCCGATACGTTGTGCGCGGACCGTGACGGTGCCGGGGGGAACGTTGCGAATCGTGTATTCGCCGGCGTCGTTCGTGAGCGCGCCGATCTGCGTGCCGACGACGGTGACTTGCGCGCCGGACACGGGGCGTCGACTCTGCGTCGCGGAGTCGGTGGCCAGCACGGTGCCCCTGATCGACCCTGTTTGGGCCTGCGCGTCGGCGGCGATCCCCAAGCCGCCGAGCGCGATGAGACAGAAGGTCGCGCAACGTAGTGGACGTGCGAGATGCATGAATCCTCCATGGTGAAAGTCAGACGCGACCGGTCGAGACGAGACGGCCGGTCGTGAGGCGGGAGGCGGTTCGCGGAATTCCGCGCGCTATGTTCGGGGTCGGTGGGCGGTGGGTCAAGGTAGACCAGACCACTTTCCCGTCGGGAACACGTCGGCCGTTAAGCCGGCGCCTCTTGGGGGCGGCTCGGCCATTGACCATCGGCATGAACGTCAGACCACCAGACCGATTTGGAGAAACGACCAAACGGAGTGGTGAGGCGCTCAAATTGGTTCGTTGCGGGTCAGAGTCCTGAAGCACCGTTCGAACGCGGCCGCGTTCGAACGGTGTTTCAGGACTCTGACCTCCAACTCAGCGTTCCATTGCCGGCGCGGGCTAATCGCTCCGCAACGCGTTCAGCGGATCGACGTGCGCGGCGCGCAATGCCGGCAGCCAGTTGGCAATCAGCGTCGCGATGGCAATCACCGCGGCTACCGATACGAGCGTGGCGATGTCGTACGGGCCAACTCCGTACAGAAGTCGTGTCATGAGCCGGCCGGCGACAAGCGCCCCAACGAGTCCGACCAGGAGCCCGATCACCGCGACGACCATCCCTTGCCTCACCACCATCCGCACGACCTGCGCGGGCCGCGCGCCGAGGGCGAGCCGGACCCCGACCTCCCGCGTGCGCTGTGCGACGAGATACGACGTCACGCCGTACACGCCCACGACGCCGAGCACGAGGGCCAGCGCGGCGAAGGTACCGAGCAGCGTCATGCTGAAGCGCCGCTGCGCGACCATCGACGACAGCAGCTGATCCATGGACGCGACCTCGAACACCGGTTGCTCGGCGTCGAGCGACCGCACCTGCGCGCGCACCGCCGGCACGGCCGCGAGGGGGTCGCCCGTGGTGCGGACGACGAGCGTGAAGTAGCCGTTCACGTACTGCGTGTGCGGGAGGAACGTCTCGTAGCGGACGGGTGCGTCGAATCCGTTGCGACGCATGTCGGCCACCACGCCCACAATGGTCAGGAGTGGAGCGTTGCCCGTGCCGTCACCATATCGGAAGCGCTTGCCGACCGGATCCTCGTTAGGCCAGAAGCGCTTTGCCATGTTCTCGTTGATGATGACGACCTGCGGTGCATCGAGATTGTCCGCGGCGGTGAACGTGCGGCCGCGGCGCAGCGGAACACCCATCACCTTGAAGTAGTCCGCCGACGTGGCGTCGAGTGGAATTTCGACGTTCTGCTCCTCCGGCGTCATCTCACGACCGTCAAGGCGGAATATCGTGGAGTTCGGCGTGGAGCTCAGGAAGATGTCCGTAATCAGCGCCGCGCCCTCGATGCCAGGCATCTGCCTCACGCGCTCGAGCAGGGCATCCTGGAATGCGGTGCGCGCCTGCGGCGTGTCGTACTTCGCGGCGGGGAGCGAGAGCCGCATCGTCAGCAGGTGATCGGGACGGAACCCGAGGTCCACCCGCTGCAGGTACATGAAGCTGCGGATCAGGAGACCGGCGGCTGTGAGGAGCACGACGACGAGTGCCACCTGCGCGCCCACCAGACCGCGCCGCATACGCTTTGCGCGCCGCCCGCCCGTACCGCCGCGAACGTGCTCGCGCAGGGCGCCGCTCGAAGCGGCGCGGGACGACTGCATCGCCGGCACCAGCCCGAACGCGAGCCCGGTCACGACGGCGACGCCGAGCGTCACGCCGAGCACCGACAGGTCGATACGCACCTGGTCGAGCCGCGGGATGTCTTCGGGTGCGAGGCGTGTGAGGATGCGCAATCCGCCCCATGCCAGCGCGACGCCTAACGCGGAGCCGAGCACCGCCAACAGGACGCTCTCCGTGAGCAGCTGACGGACGAGGCGCGAGCGCGCCGCGCCGAGCGCAACCCGCACGCCGATCTCGCGCTCGCGCACGGCGGCGCGAGACATCATGAGGTTCGCGACATTGGCACAGGCGATGAGCAGCACTGCGCCCACGGCCGCCATCATGACCCAGAGCGACGTGCGCAGCGTCCGGCCAACGACCTGTTCCGGCAGCGGAACGAGGTAGACGCCGATGTCCTTGTCCGCCGGATACTGTTGCTCGAGGCGCCGACCGATGGTGTTGAGATCGGCGACCGCGCGCTCGAACGGGACGCCTGGTTTCAGCCGCCCAATCGCCCACAAGAAGTAGCTCGATCGCTGTTGCTTGCTATTGGCGTCGAGCGCGAGCGGCACCCAGATGTCGATATCGTGCGTCGGAAATGCGAAGCCGGGCGGCATGACGCCAATGACCGTACGCTCGCGCCCATTGAGTCGCACTGTGCGGCCGATGACATTGCGATCGCCGGCAAAGAGACGCTGCCAGAGGCCGTTGCTCAGTACCACGACTCCGTCGCGACCCGGCTCGTCCTCGCCTGCGATGAACGTTCGGCCAAGGATCGGACTCACGCGCAGGACTTGAGCCATGTCGGGCGTCGAGACAAGCGCGCGGACCCGCTGCGGCTCGCACTCGTTCTCGCGGCAGCCGGCCGTCGTGAGGTTGTACCCACCCGTGTAGTACGCGGCGGCGGCCGAGAACACGCGGTTCTGGTCACGCAGGTCGGCGTAATTCGGCCACGCGTGCAGATCCTCCTTGAGGCCTGTCCGGCGATTGTCCATCCACATCTGGACGAGCCGATCGGACTCCGGATAGGGGAGGGGGCGCAGGATGACCGCGTTGACCACGCTATAGATGGCGGTGGTCGCGCCGATGCCTAACGCGATGGTGAGCAACGCGACGGTCGTGAAGGCCGGCGCGCGGAGGAACGCGCGGAGGCCGTAGCGGATGTCGTTCATGAGCTCGCTCATGTACTCGTGCCTCCGGCGGCCGCGCTCGCGGCGCCTGTCGTGAGTGCGCAGTGCCCCACCAATGCCCTGGACGTCGCCGAACCGCTCGGCCGCCGCGCGGCGGGCGGCGTCGGACGCCAGTCCGCGCGCCTCGTAATCCCGCGCGCGCATGTCGAGGTGAAACCGCAGCTCGTCGTCGATGTCCGCGTCGACGTTGGAACCCCAGAAGCGGAGGTAGCGCCGCCAGACGGGCGGCTGTCCGGGTGACTTGTCCGTCATGCCAGCGACGGTGCCGAGCGGAGGACCTGGCTTACGGCCCCTGCGTAGCGGAACCACACGGTCGCCTCGGCGCGCAGGTGCGAGCGGCCAGCGCGCGTGATCGTGTAGAACCGTGCGCGCCGATTGTTCTCGGAGAGTCCCCACTCCGACGTGACCCAGCCATTGTCCTCGAGGCGGCGAAGCGCCGGGTAGAGCGAGCCTTCCTCTATTCGCAGGACGTCGTCGGTGGTGGACTCGACCCAACGCGCGATTCCGTAACCGTGCGATGGGCCGCTGACCAGCGCCTTGAGGATGAGGATGGCAAGCGTGCCCTGAAGGAGATCGCCGGTATCGCCGGCCATGCTGTCCGTCCGTCCCTTGGCAAGACTATGGGACACGATAGAACGACATGGTGTAAGCCGCAAGAGCCGAACGAGCTGATGACCGAAAACCGATAACCCATCGGTTTTCGGTCATCAGCTCTGGAATCAGAACGGCTTGACTCGCTTACCCCACGTGGGCGGCGGCGGTTCGGCCATCAAGCGATCCCCGGGATTCGCCGCGAGAAGCCGCATTGCCTCCTGGACCGAGCGCTCGAGCTGCGGGTCTCGCCCGGCAATCACGTCCTTCGGCCAGTTCTCCACGTCGACGTCGGGAGCCACGCCCTCGTTCTCCACCGCCCACTTGTTGTCTCGCGCGAAGAATCCGAAGCGGGGCGCGATCATTGACCCACCATCAACGAACGGCGGCGTGTCGCTCGTGGCGACGAGACCACCCCAGGTCCGCTTGCCCACGAGCGGCCCGATCTTTCGGCGCTTGAACATGTACGGCATGAGATCGCCGCCCGAGCCGGCCATCTCGTTGATGATCATCACCTTCGGCCCCCAGATGCCCGACGCGGGGCTCGTGAAGGGCACGCGATTGCCGGCCGGGTTGTTGAAGTACCCGTCGTAGTCGCGACCCAGGATGTCGACGATGTAGTCGGCCGCCGATCCGCCGCCGTTGTAGCGCTCGTCGATGACCGCACCCTTCCGGTCCTGCTGCGCGAAGTAGTAGCGGTTGAAGCTCGTGTAGCCGGGTTGGCCCGTATTCGGGATGTAGACGTAGGCAAGCTTGCCATTGGAGAGCGAATCGACGATGTGACGGTTGCGCTCCACCCAGGCGCGCGTGCGGAGGCCCTGTTCGTTCGCGACCGGGATGACTGTTTCCTGTCGCGCCCCTTCCAGCGCGGGCCGAGCGTTCACCGAGATGACCGTCTGTTTGTTCGCCGTGCCGTCGAGGAGACGGTAGATGTTGTCCGGGGCCTTCAGCTCGACGCCGTTGATGGCGACGATGTAGTCGCCCTTGCTCACGTTGACGCCCGGCATGGCGAGGGGCGCGCGCAGCTCGGGGTTCCACGCTTCCGTGTCATAGATGCGGGCGATCCGATACCGCCCGTTCTCGATGGTGAAGTCGGCGCCTAACAAGCCGCCGTTGGCGGGCGGCACTTCCGGCATGTCGCCGCCGCGGACGTACGAGTGCCCGATGGCGATCTCGGCGCCCATCATGTCCAGCAGGTAATTGAGATCGGCGCGGTGGTTCACGTACGGCAGAAGCTGGCCGTACATCTGCTTCATCTTCGGCCAGTCGGTGCCGTGCATGTTCCGCACGTAGAGGTTGTTGCGCTCGTTGCGCCATCCCTCGTTGAAGATCTGCTGGAACTCTGCCTTGGGGTCGATGTATGCCCGGAGCTGCGCGGTCAGCCGACCCTGGCCGGCCTGCGGCGGCTGTTTGTCCGCGTCCACGAGGTACAGTGCGGCGCCACCGCCGCCACCCGGCGCGCCGGCACCACCCTGACCGCCGCCACCGGCGGTGCGGTACAGCAGCTTCTTCCCGTCCGCGCTCACGACGTATTGGGCGACGCCCTGCGGGACGAACGGAACCGCCTTGCGCGTGCTCAGCTGGTATCGGTGCAGCGTGTTGTTCGTGGGGCCGCCGAACCCGCCGGCGGGACGGTCCTGCGTGCCGGCGGCCGGCACGGGCTCGAGGAAGAACACCGTTCCCGGCGGACCCGCGTGGAGCTGCGCGTAATCGCGAAGCGCGAGATCGGGCACCGCGACGATGCGGCGTTCGATCCCATCGAAGTCGATGCGTACCGGTCGGCTCGCCGCCGCGCGCTGCGCGTTAGGCATCGAGTCCGGGGCTTCGGCGTTCGCCCCGCGGGTCGCCGCGGTGCCTCGCGCGGCAGGGCCGGAACTGTCGGGCCGGTTCGGGAGCTCGCGACCCGGCTCGCGCGGCGGGCGACCGGCGCGCGCAGCCTCCTCGTCGCTCTCGGGAAGCAGCGGTGACGAGTCGGCCTTGGACAGGACCATGAGGTAGAGGCCACGCGTCGTCGCGCGCTCGTACGCCGACATGTCGAGCACCGACGAGTTGAGGCCGTAGTTCGTGGACCCGAAGAACCAGAGGTACTTACCGCTGGCATCCCAGGCCGGCGACGTCGCGTCGGCGAGGCCATCCGTGATCTGATGCTTCTCGCCGGTCTCGACGTCGTACAGGGTGATGGCGCGGAACAGCGATGGCAGATGCTTCGGGTACGCGATGTAGCGCGAATCCGGGCTCCACACCGGCACGATGGACCGGTCGCCGTTGTAGACCAGGTCCCCATCGGCGACCTTCACGCTGCCGCTCGGGACGTCCACGAGCCAGAGGCGGAAGTGGCTGTCCTGGAACGCAATCTTGCGCCCGTTAGGCGACCATGCCGGGGAGTACGGGCGGCTCGGCTCCGGGAGCGTGATCTCGCGAGGCGGCGTGAGGCCGTCCTGCGGCGCGATGTAGAGCTTGTACTCGCCGGACTTGTCGCTGAAGTAGGAGACCGATCGGCCGTCCGGCGACCACGCAGGCCAGATCTCCGCCGATCCACTCGAGCTCGTGAGGTTGCGGACGTCTCCATGCTCGGCCGGGATCGTGAAGATCTCGCCGCGCGCCTCGACCGCGGCGCGTTTGCCGGTCGCGGACAGCGCGAGGTTCGTCATGCGGTTCGACACGTCCTTCCACTGTGGCATCATCCACGGGAAGTCGCCCGTGGCCGCGATGTTGACGACGCGGTCGCGCTCGGAACCGGGGTCGATCTCGTGGATGTAGCCGGCCTGCTCGAACACGAGCGCGCCGGCGCCGGCATCCAGCGTCTTCACGTCGAAGTCACTGTAGTTGGTGATCTGCCCGAGCTTCTTGGTGCGCGTGTCGTAGGCCCAGACGTTGGAGACGCCGTCGCGGTCCGAGAGGAAGTAGACGACGTCGCCTAACCACACCGGGTCCATGTCCTTGGAGTCCTTCCACGGCGGCGACTCGAGGTCGAACGTCTTGAGGTCGACGATCCAGATGGGGCGGTTCTGGCCGCCGCGGTAGTTGCGGCGCTCCTCGTCCCACGAGTTGTTCATGCGGTAGGCAATCCGCTTGCCGTCGGGCGAGATCTTGCCCTGGTAGGCGCGCGGCAGCGCCATCGGCTCCTCGACGCCGCCCTCGAGCGGGACGGTGTAAAAGCGCGGTGCGGCGTTAGGCGCGTTCGCCGCCCGGCCGGTCGAGAACATGATGCGCTTGCCGTCGGGGGTCCATCCCTGGACGAGATCGGCGCCGGGATGCCACGTCAGGCGCTTCGGCTGGCCGCCGTTGTCCGCCGCGGCCGCCGGATCGGCCGGCACGACGTAGACATCGGTGTTCCGGCCGTAGTCGGCGCTGAACGCGATCCACTTGCCATCGGGCGAGAACTTCGGATTCTGGGTTTCGCCCTGGAAGCTCGTGAGGCGCCGTGCCGCGCCGCCGGCGCGGTCGACGATCCAGATGTTGTTCGCGTATGCGAACGCAATGTGCTTTTCGCTGATGGTCGGGCTGCGCAGCATTCGGGTCTGCGCGGCGGCTGGTGCGGCTGATGCAACCGCGAGTACGAGAGCAAGACGAAAGTGGCGCATGAGACGGGCGCGGTTCGAGGTGCGCGGGAGGATGCTCGAGCGAAGCTCTAAGCATTATGTGGGGAGATGCGATCGGCTAGTGGAAACTCCTCGATGCCTGCCTCGCGCGGGCCCGGCCCACGATCTAGACTTGGGCCTGTAGTCTCTGGAGAGGCAGTTGCTGTGGTAGTCCAATCAGCGCGCGGCGTGAACCTCGTGAACGTCGTGACGCCGCGTCCGCGCACCGACCTGCAGACCGCGTCGTGGCGCATGTTGCGCGAGGAGTGGGCGGCCGACCCGGCCGCCGTCTCCGAATGTGAGACGTGGGCGCGCGACCGCGCCCGCGTGCGACCCCAGTTGCTCGCCCTGCTCGAGCGGTTCCTCCGCGGTGCCATCGGGCTCGAGCAGTTTCGATCGACGTTCGATCGTCGAACGCGAACGGACTGGGATGCGTTCGCGCTCAAGGGCCCGTCGGGCGCGATGTTTCTGAACGCGCTCGTCAAGCATACGGAGCACAGGGTCGTGCTCGCGCGGCAGTTGCGCGCTGCCTTTCGCCGGCCGAACAGCGTGGATGTTGCCGCGGGGCGCTTGGCCGAGCTCATCGGCGCGGTCGCACCGCCGGCCTTGCCGCTCGATGGTGATGAGCAAAGCGAGGGCTCGGCCGCGAGGTCGGTCGTCGCGCCGATGAATGCGGTCTTCTTTACGACGATGTGCTGGCATTTGCAGGCGCCCGATCAGTGGCCCGCGTTCCAGCGGTCGTCGCGTCAGGTGCTGCACGACGAAGAGGAGCTCTTCACTGCGACCGGCGACCCGATCCACGACTATCTGCTCTTCCGCGAGTCGTTCCTGTCACTGGCCGCGGTCCTTTCGCTCACACCATGGCAGCTCGAGCATCTCTGCTGGTGGCAATCGCGACGGCTGCGCGAAACGGACGAGCCGCGCTTCGGCTTCGAGGAGGTGCCGAGTCGGAGCCGACGGAGGAGGCACTCGCTGGGCGGCCGGAGTGACAAGCTCGCCCAGCCTGACGGCCGGTTCGGTCGGAACCATGGTGTTGTTCGCGAAACTCCTCCGGCGTACGTGCCGTTTACCGAGCCTCCGGTGCTCGACCACACGCACGTACAGTGGCTGCTGGCGAAAGTCGGCAGGCAGCTCGGCTGCCAGGTGTGGATTGCGGCGAACGACCAGCGGCGCCAATGGGGCGGCGAGCCACTCGGGTCGATGAGCGTGCCCGCGCTCCCTCCCCTCGGTTTGAGTCCTGACTCGCAGCGGATCGTCTCGATGATCGACGTCGTATGGCTGAGCGGCGTGAACCAGGTGGCCGCGGCCTTCGAGGTCGAGCACACGACGTCCGTCTACTCCGGGTTGCTCCGGATGGCGGACCTGGCCGCACTCTCGCCGAATCTGAGCTTTCCGCTCTACGTGGTTGCTCCTGCCTCGCGGTTGCCGAGAGTGCGGCGCGAGCTCGTACGGCCGACGTTTCGTGCGCTCGCGCTCGACCGACGCTGCCGATTTTTCTCGAGCGAGGCACTGCTCAAGGCGCTGCCGAGCCTCGCGCGATGGGCCACGGGGCCGGATGCGATCGAGAAGCTCGCCGAGATGGTGACGACCGACTGACGCCACGCATGGTGTTCGGCTGTAATCGTTAGGGCATCCAGCCGGGCGGCAGTCCTTCGACGAGCAGCATGCGGGTTTGCGCCGTGGCGTGGCGGAGCTTCTTGGCATCCGCGTACTCCGGCGAGGACCACCAGGCGCGGGCCTGGTCGGCGTTCTCGAACTCGAGGATCACGAAGCGCGGCGGGCTCCAGTCGCCCTCGAGGCATTCGGTCTTGCCGCCGCGGGCGATGTAGCGGCCGCCGTACTGGTAGATGGATGGCGGCGCGAGGTCCTTGTAGGTGGAGTAGCGCTCGGGATCGTGGATGTCGACTTCGGCGATGACGTAGGCGGGCATCAGATCTGGACAGGTAATTGGTTACCGGGATTGGTTATTGGTTACCGGGATTGGTAATTGGTTACTGGGAATGGTTACAGGTAATTGAAACCCCTCGGGATGCTCGTCTCGTTTAGAGAGGCGTCCCGAGGGTGTTCAACTGCGAGTAACCAATTACCTGTAACCTATGTGTCACGATATCGGTGCACTGCCTAACAAGCGCAGAAACGCTTCCAGCACCAGCACGATAGGCGGAACGACGGCCAACCCGCCGGCGATCACCCGAACCACGCGCACCCACCGCGCGCGCGCCGGGTTATCCGTCGCCGATTCCGCCAGCCAGTGGTCCGCCAGCCCCCACGCACCGAAGGACGCGATCGCCAGCGACCAGCCCGCACTGCGCCACCAGCCGCGCGTCGCGAGGTCGATCGCTACCGGCAGCGCGAGATGGAGGATCTGGTACAGCCGACGCGGCACCGTCGTTCGAACGAGACGCGTCGCCAACGCGCCGAGCGTAGGCTCGGCTGCCGGCGGAGGCTCGTATCCGATCTCGTACTTCTCCGATACCGTGGCCATCGGCCCTCCCGCGACGCCCTCCATCGCAAGGGTACGACGAGAAGCTGCACTCGTCCAGCGCGACGACCAGGACAGGCCAGCCGGGCCTGCAACAATGTGGTGGTTCGTGGGGTGAATGGCTGACTTAGGACTCTGACCCCATACGAAGCATTTCAGCGCCGCCGCACTTCCGCGGCGAGCTCACGTGCGAGTGTGCCGCGTCGCGCGACCGACACCTCATCGAGGTCGAGCCAGCGCGCCATCGTTGCGAGCTCGTGGGCGAGGGCAGGGGCCACCTCGCTGGCTCGCGCATGCGGTTCGATGTACGCGCCGAGCACACGCAGGCAGCCCTCGGCGCGATCGGCCTTGAGGTCCACGCGCCCCACCAATCGATCCCCGAGCAGGAACGGCAGCACATAGTACCCGAACTTGCGCTTTTCGCGGGGCACGTAGATCTCGATGCGATAGTCGAACTCGAAGAGGCGCTCCGCCCGTGGGCGATACCAGATCACCGGGTCGAACGGCGACAGCAGCGCGGCGGCGTCGATCCGGCGCGGTGCTCGCGCGTCACGGTGCAGATACGCCCTGTCGCGCCAGCCCTCGACCTCCACCTCGAGCAGCTCGCCCGCGCTCGCCAGCTCCGCCACTCGCTGCCGAGCCTCGCGCGGCGCCATCCGATAGTAGTCGGCGAGGTCGCTCGCGGTGGCGACGCCGTTCGCCCGCGCGGCCAGGCGCACGAGCTCGCGCTGCGCCTCCTCGCGGGCGAGCGTTCGCGTGTGGTGCTCGTTAGGTACCACACGCTCCGCCAGGTCGTACGCCCGCGCGAAGCCGGCCGAGCGACGCTCGGCGATCGCGACCGTGCCGCGGGCGAAATGGCCCTCCAGTGCGATCTTGGCCTGCGTCCATCCCCACCACCCTCCGCCCTTGCCGCGCGTCCCGTTCGGCTCGTCCACGTCGCCGGCCAGGAGCGGCCCGCGCGTGCGCACTTCGTCGAGCACGCGCGTCGCGTAGTCCGCGTTGGCATGCATCCACTTCGCGAGCGCTCCCCACCGCCGTTCGTGCGGGCTCAGGTGATGCCGAATCAGCGGCCAATGCTCGACCGGCAGGATGGACGCCTCGTGCGCCCACTGCTCGGTGAACTCGCGGTCGCGGTAGATGAGCGCGTCGAGCCGTGAGCGGTCGTATGGGCCGACGCGTGAGAACGGCACCTGGTAGTGCGCGGGGAGCAGCACGCTCACCGAATCGATCTGCAGGAGGCCGATCTGCCGGATGACGCGCCGCAGATGCGCCGCGGTGGCCATGCCGGGGGGGCGCGGGCGGTCGAACCCCTGCGCGGCGAGCGCGATCCGCCTCGCCTCGCCTAACGTCAACCGCTCGCGGCGCCGCCGTCGCGTCGCTGTCACAGCGCTTGACCGCGTTCGCTCACGTCGCCGCGCGATGCCGGTCGACCCACCAGCCGAAGAGCGGGATGAGCCATCCGGCGAGCGCGGCCCACGCGAGCCCCGACACGCTCGCCGGCGGTGGCGAGTAGACGCTCGCGGCATAGAGCACCGCCAGCAACGCCACGAACGCCCACAGTCCCCAACGGCCTGCGCGATCGGTCGCCCGCGTCGTTCGTGTGTAGACGGCGATACCGACCGCGAACAGGACGGCCTCCACGAGGATCGTTCCGGACATCGATCGCCAGAGTCCCAAGCCAACGCGCGGACCGCCAGGGTAGAGTGGCAGGTCGGGTATATGCACGATCCAGTCGAGGACCCAGTGGCTCACCACCAGCAGGCCGACGATCACGCCGCCTCGGCGATCAGCTCGAATGGCGGCGTACGCGCCACCGACGAGTACCCCCAACACGCCCGCCATGAGGAGGCTGTGCGTCCACGGATACGAGTCGAACGAGAGCCGGAGAAGCGGATTCTCGTTCGGCACGATGCTGACGTGCTCGAGTCCAACGAGCAGCAGCACGGGCCAGATCAGGTCCGCCAACTGTGCCGCGCCGGTCAGCGTGCCGAGCGACACCCGCGGTGCCGCACGCTTCATGGCAAGCGCGAGTCCATAATGTCCTAAGACCATGTTTGGGTTCCGTGACGCCCGATAAAACGAGAACGTAGGGCTCGAACGGCCGTTGCAAATAGATGCGGTGGTCGCGCACGCGAGGCTAGTGACGGATCAAAGGGTTCAAGAACGTGTAGGACTCACGCTTTCATCGCGCCCAAACCGCCGCATCCGTCGCATGCGACTCACTTCGGCCGCGCTCGTCACAGCAATTGCTCTCGTTGCCGGGCCGCCACCGATTCGTGCGGTAGCGCAGCAGCCCTCAGCGCGGCCGGTGCCGCCGGCGGCGGGGTCAATCACTGGCGTCGTGACGAACCTGGCGACCGGCGAGGCGCTTCGCGCCGACCTTACTCTCGACCGGCCGCGTCGCGGCGTCCGCGCGGATCCGACAGGTCGCTTCACCTTCCGCGACGTTCCGGCGGGCCGTGTTCGGTTGCGTGCGACATCGTTTGGCTTCGAGCCGGCCGACTCGGTGATCCTGGTCCGCGGTGGGGAGGTCGTCACCGTCGTCCTTCGGCTTCGAGCGGTACCCCAGGCGCTCGCCGAGGTGCGCACGGTCGCCAAGTCACCGGAGCGAACGCGGTTCGACGAGCTGGCGACGCCGAGTGTCGTGAGCATCTCCGGTGCCGAAGTTCGGCGGATCCCGGCCCTCGGCGAGAGTGATGTCCTCCGAACGGCTGCACTCCTGCCGGGCGTCGTCGCACGCAACGACTTCTCCGCCGGCTTCAACGTGCGGGGCGGTGAGGCCGACCAGAACCTCGTCCTGCTCGACGGAATTCAGATCTACAACCCGTTTCACATGGGCGGCCTGTTCGGGACGTTCATCGACAAGGCCGTGAGTGGCGTGGACGTCATGACGGGAGCATTCCCGTCCCGTTACGGCGGGCGGCTATCGAGCGTGCTCGATGTGAAAAGTCTCGAGGAGACGCGACACGGCCTCCACGGGACGGCGGAGGTTTCGCTCCTGTCGTCGTCGCTGTTCCTCGGTGGCGCGCTCAATGAGAGCAAGCTCTCGTGGAACTTCGCCGTGCGGCGCACCTACGCCGACAAGGTCGTGGAGTGGATTCGGGGGAACAACGACTTCCCGTATCACTTCCAGGACGCCCAGCTCCGCTCGCGTCTCGCCCTGCCGAAAGGCGGCTCGCTCGGCCTGACAGCGTACATGGGCAAGGACCTGCTCTACCATCAGGACGAGAGCGTGCAGCTCGGCAGCGATCCGGGTGGGCCGATCGACATCACCGACGACGACAACGAAACGATCACGTTCGACTGGGGGAACCGGGTCGTCGGGCTCACGCTCGACCAGCCGTTGAGCGCCCGGACCATGCTGTCGCAGCGGCTGGCGTACACACGGTTCGGGACGCACTTCGATCTCCCGAGCCAGTCGGTGTACCTCGCCCAGAGCGTCGCCGAAGTGCAGCTCGCGGGCGCGATCACGCACGCCGGCGGCCGACACACGTTGTCGGCCGGATACGAGGCATCGAGCTACAGGACGTCCTACCGCGAGCAGATCGCGATCGAGACCAATGGCGACAACAGCGACGTCGGGTTCCCCGACCCGCTGGCGACGGATGGCGACACGACGATGCGACAGCATCCGGCGATGGCCGGCCTGTTCGCCGAGGACCTGTGGAAGCCTAACGAGCGGTGGTTGGTACGGGCCGGGCTGCGGGGTGAGTTCGTGTCCGGGGCGAACTGGCTGGGCGTCTCACCGCGCGTGTCGGCCAAGTACTTCCTCACGCCGCGGCTGGCGATCACCGCGGCCGGTGGCCGCTACTCCCAGTGGATGCGCGCGATGCGCAACGAGGATCTTCCGCTTCGCGTGTTCGACCTGTGGATGGCCAGCGACAGCACCGTCCCGGTGTCGACCTCGACGCAGTTCAGCCTCGGAGCCGAGCGCTGGCTGGCGAAGGACCGGTTTCTTCGGGTGGAAGGGTACAGCAAGAGCTACGACCGGCTCGCCGAGCCCGCGAGCACGGTGGATCCCCGCATTCGACCGACGTTGCTCCGCTACTACGACGGGCGATCGTACGGCGCGGACTTCTACCTGCGACAGCTCGACCACAATGGCTTCAGCGGCTGGATCGCGTACAGCTACGGCGTCACGACACGCGAGCGAAACGGAGTCACGTACTGGCCGGCACACGACCGGCGACACAACGCGAATGTCGTGGCGACGTACGCGCCGGGCCGGAGCCGCTGGGCGTTAGGCAGCCACCTGGGCGTCGCGAGCGGGACGCCCTATACGGGATGGGCCGGGCTCATGAACCGCTACCGCTATGACCCGGTGCGCAACGTGTGGGGCCCGCCGGGAAGCGACGGCGAGGAGGACGTGCGCGGGCCGCGCAATGGAGAGCGCTTCCCCTTCTACTGGCGGCTGGACCTGAGCGCGGAGCGACGGTTCGGGATCGGTGCGACGACCGTGAAGCCGTACCTGAACCTCATCAACGTCTTCAACAGGAAGAACGTGTTCCTGTACACGATCGACACGAACACCGACCCGCCGCAGGTGACGGGTGCGTCACAGCTCCCGTTCCTGCCGTCGTTCGGGTTGAGGATGGAATGGTGAGGCCCCCTCGCCGGCTTGCCGCGCGCGTCACGGCACTCGTCGCCCTGTTGGCGGCGTCGATCGTCGGCTGCGAGATCGAGGGCACGACGGCGCCCGAGCTCGAGCCGCGAGTCGTCGTTCACGCGGTGCTCAATCCAACGAGTGGCGTACAGATCGTCACCGTCGAGCGCACCCTGCGGTCGGTCGTGCGCACGTCGAGCGAGACGCCGCCATACGATCCGATCGACGATGCGCTCGTCATCATCTACGGCCCGCGCGGAGACTCGGTCGTGGCCAGGAGGGCGACCGGCACGGGTGTGAGCGACGGGGTGTATCGCGTGTCGAGCATTACGATCACGGACGGCTCCCCGGGCGCTGCGCAGCCTAACGTTCTGCGACTCCGGCCCGGTGAGCGCTACCGGCTGAAGGTCGAAACGAGCATCGGCGTGGCGGTCGGGGAAACGACCATCCCGGTCGGCGGGCCGGAGAACGGGTCGCGCGTCACATTCAACCTCGATCACGACACGCTGCGTGTCGACACGACGACCGTCCGGAACGCGGCCGGTTACTATCTGCGGCACGAGTGGCGGCGCGGTGTGCACGAACGGTACGCGACCACCCTGGACGCCGCGCTTCTTCGCCCCCTGAGCAGCGCGGCCGATAGTGGCTGGTCGTTCTTCTTCGCGGGCGAGACGATCTATCCCGGAGTCGCGCAGCGATTCACGATCGTGGCGGTGGACTCGAACTATTTCCGATACTACGTGGCCGGGTTCGACCCATTCGGCGATGACACGCGCGGCAACACCCTGACGGGTGGCGTCGGTCTCTTCGGGTCGGTCGCTCCGCTCGTCTCGAAGATTCTCGATCTCACGGCGGACGCCGATACGCCGTTCGAAGGCTCGTGGGCGGCCGACAGCGCACCCCCGACCCTGCCAACCGCGATGGTGCTCTACTCGTCGCCCTATTTCCCGCGCGAGGGGCTGGGCCAGTTTCGATATACCGTGTCGGGTACCGGCCAGGTCTCGGGGAAGACCGTCGAAGCGTACGGCACGAGCGACGGGACGCGGATGAGCTTTCTATTCGTGCCGGTCGACCCCTCGAACCCGGCCACGTCGGCCACTGGATCGATCTTCGGGGCGGATCTGGTGTTGACCGACAACAGCACCGGGGAGCGCGTGACGTACCGAAGGCGGTAGATTGGCCGTGTCTCCAGCCAGATGGCTCGGCATGCCCTCCGGCTCGGTACCCTCGATCTCCCCATGACGACACGCGAGCGGTTGAACCAGCGGAACGCCCGGATCGGCCGCATGGCGCGCGCTGCATCCATCGTTGCCGCCTCGCCCGTCATGGTCCTCGCGTGCTCGTCAGGCACCAAGCCGAGCGCGAGCGCGCCGGCCCCGGTTCCTTCGGTGCAGGAAGCCGGAGCGCGTCCGATTCCGTACCCGGTCTTCGAGACGGCTGCGTTCAAGCGAGCGGTCGACCGCGGCACCCGGACGCGCACGGGTGAGCCCGGGCCGAGGTACTGGACGCAGTACGCGCGGTACGCGCTGCGGGCCGAGCTCGATCCCAAGGACAAGCGCCTAACGGGCGAGGCGCGTGCCCGATACCAGAACCGGTCGCCCGACACGCTCCGCTTCGTCGCCGTCCAACTCTACCAGAACCTTTTCGCGCCCGGTGCGGCACGGAATGTCGAGGTGCCTCCCACGAACGGCATGACGCTGTTGCGCGTCACCGCGCAGGGCCATCCACTGCCGCAGCTTCGCGACGTCGAGGCCAGCGTCCAGCCGGGATTCCAGATCGAAGGGACGGTTGCCTGGATTCGCCTGCCGACACCACTCGCCCCGGGCGCGGCCGCCGATTTCGAGTTCTCGTGGGAGTACACGATTCCACCGGATGGCGCACCCCGCTCGGGCACCGACGGCGAAGTGTTCATGATCGCCTACTGGTACCCGCAGTTCGCCGTCTACGACGACGTGAACGGGTGGCAGACGGACTGGTACATGGGAAACGCGGAGTTCTACATGGACTACGCGGACTACGACGTTGCGCTCACGGTACCAGCCGGATGGCTCATTGGCGCGACGGGTGAGCTCGAGAACGCGGCCGAGGTGCTGACGCCCGAAACGCGCCGCCGGCTCGCCGAAGCGCGCCGGTCGCCGGAGGTCGTGCACGTGGTGACCGAGGCCGACCGCGCGCCGGGGCGCTCGACCACGGCGGGAAGCGGCGGCAAGGTGACGTGGCTGTTCGAGGCGCGAAACGTCCGCGACTTCGCGTGGGGGACGTCGGACAAGTACCTCTGGGACGCGACGCGCGCGGACAGCGCGACCATCAATGCCTTCTATCGCCCGTCACGCGTCGCGTGGGCGTGGGATCAGTCGGCGCGTTATGCCCGGCACGCGATCGAGTTCCTGTCGGGGTTCCTGTGGCGGTACCCGTACCCGCAGATGACGGCGCTCGACGGCGTCGTGTCGTGCGCCGGCATGGAGTACCCGATGATCACCTGCATTGGTGGCCAGCGGGACACGTTAGGCCTGTACTCGGTCATCGTGCACGAGTTCGGCCACATGTGGTTCCCGATGCAGGTCGGGTCCGACGAGAAGCGGCACGCGTGGCAGGATGAAGGGCTCACGCGGTTCAACCAGGCGCAGGCGATGCGGTCGTTCTTCGGCGGGTACGACCTCGAGCGCATCGTGCGCGACGCGTACCTCGGGTTCGCGCGCACGGGTGACGAGGTGGAGCTCATGCGCCACGGCGATCTCTACCCGGTCGGGACACCGGCCTATTCCGTGGCGAGCTACCAGAAGATGGCGACGACTCTGGTCGCGCTCCGCGCGCTGCTCGGGGACGAGACGTTCATGCAGGCGTACCGCGAGTACGGACGCCGCTGGATCGGCAAGCATCCCACCGAGTACGATTTCTTCAACACGTTCAACGACGTCAGCAAGCGGGACCTCTCGTGGTTCTGGCGAACGTGGTTCTACGAGACCTGGGCGCTCGACCAGGCGATCGCGGGCGTGGACGTGCGGGGTGACAGCGCGACGATCACCGTCGAGGATCGCGGTCTCGCCCCGATGCCCGTCAGGCTCGCCATCACCCGTCAGGGTGCATCCGCGGTCGAGCGGCGGGAAATTCCCGTGGACGTGTGGCTTCGCGGCGAGCGCCGCGCGATCCTTCGGGTGGCGGCATCGCCGAAGATCGTGAAGGTCGAGATCGACCCGGAGAACGCGTTTCCGGACATCGATCGGACGAACAATCGATGGGGGCGTTAGGCATCATGGATCGAGTACTGCGTGTCACGATTGCGGTAGGAGCGACCCTGCTGTCGTCGTGCAGCCGCATCGCGGAGCGCGCCTTCGCGCAACCGACCATTGCCGTGCGCAGCGTGAAGCTCAAGAGCATCGGCCTGAGCGGCGGGGCGATCGAGGTTGCGCTGGCCATCGCGAACCCGAACCCGTATCCGCTCCCGGTTCAGCATGCCGTGTACAGCTTCGCGCTCAGGGACTCCACCGAAGTGGGCCGCGGGGAATCGCCCGTGGCGTTCACGCTCCCCGCGCACGACTCCACGGTGGTCGACCTGCCGATCGATGTCTCGTGGCAGGGGCTTCGCGCGGCGGCGCGGGACGCGTCCCGCGATGGCACCGTGGACTACGTGCTGAAAGGCTCGGTCACGCTCGAGACGCCGATCGGCAACCCGAACATCCCGTTCCAGACGAGCGGGCGCTTCACGCCGCCCCCTTCGCTCGTTCGATCACTCAACTGACCGCCCGCCGGTCATGAAGCGAACGACCGGCGCCCAGTAGTCGTCGGTCGGGTTCGCGTGGCCATCCTCGTGGCGATAGCCGTGCAGCACGACCATCTGCTTCGGGACGGTGGCCGCATCGTACACGGCCTTCGCCATGCTCACCGGGAAGAGCTGGTCGGAGTCGCTCTGCACGACGAGGAGCGGCTGGCGGAGATTGCGGGTGTCACGGACGTTGTTCCAGAGATCCGGCAGGAGGAACGTCGCCCACCGGGGAATGAGCCCGAAGGCGATGGCGCCCTCCCGTGCGGACGAGTACGACGCCATGAAGATCACGCCGTTCGGCGACGGGGTGAACCGGCGAACAGCGTCGAACACGACACCCGTACCTAACGAGTACCCCAGTACGTAGCGGCGGGGCCGCGCGCCGACGCGCCGCACGAACTCGGCGTAGGCCGAGCCCGCGTCCTCCTCGAGATGGGCGGCCGTCGGCCGGCCGGTGCTCCAGCCGAAGCCCGAATAGTCGAACACCATCGAGGTGATGCCGTGGCGGTAGAGGAGCGCCTGTGTGTCCGCCCAGTACGACACCGCTTCGGCGGTGCCGTGGAAGATGAGCAGGGCAGGGGCGGTGTCTTGCGCGGCGCGAACGAGCGTCGCGTCGAGCCTCCTGTTGCCGCTCGCGAGCGCGAACCGCTCGAACGGCGCGCCGAACGTCGCCGGCGTCTCGGGCCCATCGGGTGCGACGATCAACCCATTGTGTTCGACCGCCATGAACGCGATGCGGCGCACGCCCGCGAACACGACGGCCAGCACGAGCAGCAGCACGCCAAGCTGCTTCCACCGCCGCGCCATGGTCAGCCTTGCCCGGACGTCGGGGCGCGCCCGAGGCGAATCGTCGGGGCCACCGCTCGATACTGCTTGGCCAACAGGCGCCGAAAAAGCTGCGCCTTCCGATGCTTCGCATCCGTAAGGAAGACGATCGCCGTCGACCTCCCTGCCGGAGCGATGCGCAGATGCACCACGCCGCCCGGCACCATCACACGACACTCGGCGGTTCCGCGCTCGGACGGCGCGCACAGGCGAGAGGCGCACTCTTCGATTGTGGTCGCCACCGCATCGGGCTCCGCGCCGATCACCCACCAACGTGCACGCAGGAACCAGCCGGCCAGCAGGACCACGATACTGGCGGCCAGCACGCCTAACGAAAACCGGCCGCCGCGGAGTGCGGTCGCTGCCGCCGCCAACAGCGCGTACAGCGCCGTCAACAGGAAGATCCAGTCCCCACGCACGATGGTCGGTTCGCGCCGCGCGAGAACCACCACGAACGCCGCGGCCACCAGGACGACGTACGCGGCCGCCCAGTCGAGCACGACGAGCCCGTTACTGGTCGAGAATCGTCTTGAGATTCTCGACGGCGCGGGCGCCTTCTGCTTCGTTCACCTTCTCGACGACCCCCGCCTGCATCCTCGAGAGGAGCGACTGCGGTACCTCGTACGTCACGTCGATCGACACCTTCGCGCCTTTGCCCTGCGGCTCGGCACTGTACGTGAACGTGCTCTGGATTCCGGTGGTCGTCTTGAAGCCGAATTGCTTCCCGCTCTCGTACTTCACCGTCTCGGCGCGACCGGAAAACTCGACCCCCGCCATGACGAACGTCCAGTCCCACGACGTACCGACCTTCTTCGGGTCGCCGTTCAGGTTCGCGATCGACTTGAGCGGTCCGAGGAACGCCGGGTGGTTCTTGACGTCGGCGATGTAGTCGATGATTCGATCGGCCGTGTTCGTGATGACGACTGATTGGGCTACCCGGGCCATGCTGTCCTCCGAAAAATGCAATGCCGACTTCGAGTGAACGCACGCCGCGGACGATATCGCCAGACGGTCGGCGCGACTACTACCTTACTCGAACCTTTCCCGTTGAGCGAGACGTTGCTGGTTCGATTCCCGGTAGCCCGACACTCGGCTCGCGTACACCTCGTGACTCCAGCCATGGTGGACCGGGTGGTCGCGCGTCGCGGCGTGGAAGGAATTCTGACGGCGAGCGAGCGAGCGATACCGGACGAGCTTCCCACCGAACGACGCCGCGCCGACTGGCTCGCGGGGCGTCTCGCGGCCAAGCGCGGTCTGCGCGCGGCATGTCGCCACCGCGGCGAGCCGGTACCCACGTATGCCGCGATCGAGATCCGGAATGACGCCCGGGGCGCACCACGCTTCGCGATTGCAGGACGCTCGGACCTCGACGAGCGCCTGGACATCTCCATCGCGCACTCGAACGGCACCGCGGTGGCCGCGGTCGTGGATCGACTCGCGTCAGGCACGGTCGGCGTGGACGTAGAGGTCACGAAGCCACTGTCGATGGATCTTCTGAGGCGGGTGCTGCGACCGGGGGAGATCGCCCGCATCGATACGCCCGCGAGCGCCGCGCCGACGCCGCTCGAATTGTGGACGGCCAAGGAGGCGACGTTGAAGGCGGCGCGTCATCTGTGCGACGCGCTCCGCGACGTGGAGCTCTCGTGGACGCCGCCGCGCCCGATCCGCGCGCGCATCGCTGGCACCGGTCTGCCCGCCCACTCGATCGTCGTCAGGCATCGGACCGCCGGACCGTACACCATCGCCCTCGCGATCTGCCGATGACGCGCGTCGGCATCGACGCCCTGACGTATTACCTGCCCGCGTACGCGCCGACGCTGGCGGAGCTGGAGGCGGGCGGCGCGCTGCGCGGGCCGGCGGCGACGCTCGCCGGATTCGGCTTCGAGCGGGCACGGGTGGCCGAGTCGGAGAGCCATGTGGACATGGCGATGCATGCGGTCAGAGCGCTGCTGAACGAGACGAATATCTCGCCTGACGAGATCGACCTCGTTCTGTACGCCGGCGCGCTGACATCCAGCTCGACCATGGCGTGCTTGCCGGCCCCGGCCGGATCGGTCCTGCAGCTGCGCGACCTCATGGACTTCTTCAAGTATCCAGTCTCGCAGCTGCAGAGCGAGCTCGAGCTCGTCAACGCATCAGTGGCTGGCATCGATCAGCAGGGCTGTGCCGCGATCTTTTCGAGCATTCGGCTCGCGCGCGCCACCTTGCTTGCGGAGCCCGACGTCCGAACGGTGCTGTGCGTGAGCGCGGACCGGCTGCCGCACGGTACGTCGCGCGAGGTCGTGTACAACCTCGTGTCGGACGGCGCGTGCGCGTTGCTGGTGCGTCGGGAGGCCGAGCGAAATCGCATCATCGCCACGCACCAGGTGACGAAGGGGGCGTTCTGGGATTCGGGCTCGCTCGAGAACGAGATCATTGCCGCCTACTTTCCGACCGCGCGCACCGTCATCGATGACACGCTCCGGAAGGCGGGTGTGACGCTCGACGACATCCGCTGGGTGATCCCGCATAACGTCTCGCTGCGCAGCTGGGAGATCCTGCTCGGGCTCATCGGGTGTCCCCGCGAGAAGCTGTTCAGCGCCAACATCGCTCGTGTGGGCCACACGATCGCTGCGGACAACTTCATCAACCTCCGTGACGCGACCGACGCCGGGCTGCTGCGCCCGGGCGATCTCCTGCTCCTCTTCACGTTCGGCTACGGACTGAACTGGAGCTGCATGGTGCTCGAGCACTGAGCACGGCGTATGACGAGCCGACCGGCGTCGGAGCGACGCACGATCCTCGTGACGGGCGGGACCGGAACGTTAGGCGCGGAGCTCGTCTCGCGCCTCGCGCGCACGGCTAACGCGTCGGTCGTCGTCGTCGCGCGCGGTGTCGCGCGGCCGCGTCTCGCGGTGCTGCCGCCGACGGTCCGGGTGCTCACGGGCGACGTGCGTCATGGTCCCGGGCTCGGCCTCGATGCGTCGCTCTGGACCATGCTTCGCGACACAGTGACGGACATCGTGCACTGCGCCGCTGACACGACGTTCAACCGTCCGCTCGCCGACGCGCGCGCCGCCAACGTCGCGGGCACGGAGGCGGTCCTCGCCTTTGCGAAGGAGTGCCGACACCTCCAGCGGATGGCATGCTTCAGCACCGTGTACGTTTCCGGGCGCACGACAGGTTGCTTCGCGGAAGGGGATGTTGGCGGTGCCGATGGCTTCGTGAACAGCTACGAGCAGTCGAAGGCCGAGATGGAAGCGGTGGTGCGCCACGCGATGCACGAGCTGCCGATCGCGATCTACCGGCTGAGCACGATCATCGGCAACTCTCGCACGGGCGAGGTCACCGGCTTGAACGCCATCCATTACGCGCTGCGGCTCCTGTATCAGGGTCTCGCCCCCATGGTGCCGGGTCGGGAATCGGGCCTCGTCGACCTCATCCCCGTGGATTTCGCCGCCGACGCGAGCCACCATCTGTTCGAGCACGAGTTCCGCGCCGGCGGGACGTATCATCTGTGCGCGGGTGCGGCGGGGTCGGTAACGTTAGGCGCGCTGCTGGATGCCACGATGACCGCGTTCGAGCGATACCGTCCGGCATGGCGGAAGCGCACCATCGCCCGGCCGGCCATCGTGAGCCTGGAGACGTACGAGCTCTTCGTGCGCTCCGTGGAGGAGGCGGGCAATCAGGTCTTGCTCCAGGCGACGCGAGCTGTTCAGGCGTTCGCCTACCAGCTCGCGTATCCCAAGGTCTTCGATAGCCGGCACGCCGAAAGCGCGCTCGCACCGGCGGGCATCGCGGCGCCAACGGTGCTCGAGTACTACGACCGGATCGTGAGGTGGTGCGTCGAGACGAATTGGGGGACATTGTCATGACGACCTCGCCACCGAAATCGCTGCCAACGCCCGAGGAGCTGGAGCGCCAGCTCACCGACTTCGTCAACATCACGCTGCTCGGGGGCGGCAACGCGGTCGACCGTGACGCGCGCCTGTTCGAGGACGGCTACATGAACTCGCTGCGCATCCTCGACCTGATCGCGATGGTGGAGAAGGCGTTAGGTGCGCGCATCCCGGACCGTTCGGTTCGTCTCGCGAACTTCCGCACCATCGGCACAATCGTCAGCGTGTTTCACCCGGCGGGCGGCCCGGCACCCACGTCGACCCCCGACCGGTTGTTCGAGCGGCGTGCAGACCGGTCGCGCTTCGCCTCTCCACTGGAAGCGCTTCAGCGGCGGGGCGACCTCACGGTCGCTGGCGCGAGCCGTGTGGCGCTCGCCGGCGTCGCGCTCGAGATGTTCGAGGCGGTCGATGACACCGTCATGCGCTGGGCGGAAGCGCTTGGCGCTCCGGAACACCGCTACCCGAGCCTCATCGATGCAGCAGTGTTGGACCGCGCGGGCCAGCACCCCGAGGTCATCCCTCGCTCCGCTCGGGATGACACCGTTGTTCTATCCCCCGCGGTGTGCTACCACGCCTACCCCGAGTGGTCCGGCCGGACACTCGGCGACACCCCAACGCTCCTCACGGCGCGCGGTCAGTGTTACCGCTACGAGGACGGCAACCACGTGCCCCTCGAGCGGCTGTGGGAATTCACGATGCGCGAGATCATCGTGATCGGAACGCGCCAGCAGGTCGAAGACGTTCGGCAGTCACTCGTCAGGCAGGTCACGGCACTCGTCGGCATGCTGGAGCTGGACGCCTCGATCGAAACCGCCACCGACCCGTTCTTCGCCGCCGGTGACGAAGGCCGCCGTCTCATGCAGCAGGCGGGCGCACTCAAGTACGAGCTCCGCCTCGCCGTCGATGCGACCGGCCGGACGATCGCCGCGGCGTCGTTCAACCATCACCACGACTTCTTCGGTACGCGCTTCGGCATTCGGCTCGCGGACGACACACCCGCCCACAGCGGATGCGTCGCGTTCGGCCTCGAGCGGTGGGTGCTCGCACTATTCGCCCAGCACGGCGTGGATCGAGATGTCTGGCCTGACGCCGTGCGTGCGTGGCTCGATGAAGCAGCCCAACGCCGGACCCGGGGAGCCGGTGCGTGACTCGGCTGCATAATCGCACGCGCACGTCGGAGTCCATCCCGAGAAAGCTGCTTCGCCAGGGGAAGCTGCATCTCCTGCCCGTCTATGCCCTCATGCGCACGAGCGATCTGGCGCGCGAAGGCATCGAGAACTCGGGCAGCTACCGGTTCGCGGACCACGTCTATCGGAACCAGCCCAGCGGGCGCTTCGGCATCGGTCGCGTCCTCGACGCGGTGCTGCTGCGCATGCGCGCGGCCCGCTCGATGCGGAACCGCTTCCAGCACACGCAGCGTGAGATCCTCGTGGCCGCCCGGGCGCTCGCCGCCCGCAGCGCCGCGGACCCCGTTACGGTCACGGCCCCCTTTCGTGTGCTGTCGATCCCGAGCGGCATCGCGCGCGATCTCATCCTCGCTGCCCAGGCGCTCGAGCGGGAACTCCCCGAGGTGTACGCGCGTAGCACATTCTTCGGCGTGGACCTCGACCCGGCGCCGGTAGACATCTCGCGCAATCTCGCACGCGGGGACGACCACTACCTGTTCACCTGCGGCGATGCCCTCGATCCGGCATCGTTTCCCTCGGAGCTCGATGTCATCGTCTCCACGGGACTCGGAGAATTCTTGAGTGATGACCTCCTCGTCCAGTTTTACAGGAACTGTCACGACCGGCTCCGGCCGGGCGGCACGTTCGTCACATCGTCCATGCAACGCGACCGGGTCGCGGACTACCTGATGCGCCAACTCGCGGAGCTTCACACCCACTACCGTCGCGGCGACGAGATCATTCGCTGGCTGCACGCCGCCGGCTTCTACGAGGTGTCCGCACGCCAGGATGACGTGGGACTGCAGACACTCGTCGTCGCGAGACGGGTCGAGCGCCGGCGCACCCGCGGAGACAAGGCGAGCGCGACGTGATCTACGAATCTCATCTCCGCGCCACCGAGGAGAACGCATGGCCCCTCGACACATCCATCGCGTGGGATGCGATCGACCTCGATGTCGCACGCACCGAGCGCGATCTGCACCAGGCACTGCATGACGCCGCGCTCATCGAGGGCTACCTGCCCGTGTACGCCGCTCGGCTCATGCAGTTGCTCTGGGACGACGTCGATGCGACGGCTGTCCTCAGCATGGAGCTTTACGAGGGGCTCAAGCACTTCACCGCGCTCGCGCGCTACCTCGATCGCGTGGGCTACCAGCGCGAGGAAGTTTCCGAGGCGACGCTCGTGGCGGCACGGGAGCGCGCGCTCGCGATGCCATACGACAAGGCCGAGCTCATCGCGCACCTCACGAACTTCATGTGCTCGGAGCTCTTCGCCGCGTACTTCTTCCTGCGAATCTCGCGGCGCACCAACGAGCCGGTGTTGCGAGAGCTGTTAGGCTACATGTCACGCGATGAGTTCCGCCACAGCGCGAGCGCCGGTGACGTGCTGAAGAAGCGAATCGACCGCGATCCCACGGTGGCGCCACAGGTGCTCGCGGCCGCCGAGCGTTTTCGCCACTATGGGAGCGACGTCGTGGACGTCCCCGTCGCCGAGGAGAACGACTTCGAGGCGATCATGGCGATGAACCGAAAGATCCGCTTGTTATGCGGTCTCGCGCCGACCGAACACCTGAAAGAGTCCATGCCCGGTGGAGATTAGCGAGAACGACCTCTGGATCCTGAGCTACTACCGCGAGTCGGAGCTCGCGGGCGGGCTCGTCATGGGTCGGCTCGCTCGAGAGACGGACGACGACGACCTACGCGTGCACCTCACGCAGCATTGCGCCGAGGAGGCTCACCACGCGTGGCTGTGGACGGAGACCATCCTCAAGGTGGGCGGCACGCCGAAGCGTGTAGCCGAGACGTACCAGACGCGCTACTACGCCGAGATCGGGATGCCAGCGAGCCTCCTCGAGATACTCACACTCACACAAGTCTTCGAGCGCCGCGTTATCCGCCACTTTCGCGCCCACCTCAAGTGGCCGAACGTGCATCCGGCGGTGGCCGAGACGCTCCATCGCATGATCGAGGACGAGGTCGGGCACATTAGCTGGGTGAAGGACCGCCTCGATCGGTACGCGGCGGAGCGAGGCGAGGCCGTCGTGGCCGAGACGATGCGTCGCTTTACCGAGGTGGACGAGCGGGTGTACGAAGCGGCGATGCGCTACCGCGACAACGCCCGCGAGCTGCTCGACCCCGCCCTGCGCGGGAACGGTCAGGTTTCTCCGAGTTCGATCGTGGTGCCGGCCGCATCATCCGTGAGCACGAGTCATACCGAGCTCCGCCACCTCGTAGCGAAGTCGCTCGGCGTGAGCGACGATCTCGTGCTCGACGCGTCGTCGCTGCGCGACCTCGGCGTCAACTCACTCGACCTCGTGGTGCTCGTGATGTCGATCGAGGAGCATTTCCACATCGAGTTCGAGCCGAGCGACCTGGAGCGGCTGCGGACGTTTGCCGATCTGGCGCGCCGTGTGGCCGAGCTGACGGCGCGTCGTTAGGCGGGTGCCGGCGGGCTACTTCTTGGTGAGGCCCGTCTCGGCGTGCTCGACGACGATCGTGTAGTCCGATGCCAGCGCCGCGATCCCGCCGACGGCCGCCCAGAAGGGCAGCAGCGCGGCGCCCAGGATCCCGGCGGTGAGCGGAATGTCCAGGACCGTACGACCCTGCGCGTTCTTGATGACCACCCGCCTGACGGTGCCCTTGCGAATGATCTCTTTCAGCTTCGCCTTGAGGTTGGAGCCGCTGACCTTGAACTCTTCGGTGCGTGGGCCGGTGGTGGACATGGTGCCTGAGCAGGAAAGGGACGGGTCAGGGTGGCGCGCCAAGCACAGCGGCACGTCACCCGTTCAATGCCCAAGCTAGAACACCACCCCATCGTCGGCCAGTCAGCCGATCGGCTGTGCGAACATGACCACGTGGCCGCCGGGCTCCCGTACGCCGATCTCGTCCATCCCGTAAAACGTCTGCCGCCGCGGCACTACGACGTCTACGCCTGCGAGGGCGCGCACGACGCTCTCGATGTCACTCACCTCGATGAAAAAGCCGGCGCCGTGTCCGCGCGCCCGCGGCACCAGACCACCCGCGTCTTTCTGGACACTCTCGTGTGTCTGGTACATGACCTCGACGCCGTCCTTGGCGAGGATGATGAACCCGAGTCGGTCGCCCTCAGGGACTTCCGCGGTTTTCGCGAACCCGAGCCGCTCCCAGAAGGGGACGCACGGTTCGATGGCCTCCACCATGATGACGGGGGCCAGCTTCTTCATCGTGCTCTGCTGCATGGTCTGCATGGTTGGTCGTTGCTCCGTTGAAGTGCTGGAGCCCGAAGCTATCGACGTGGCGATCGGGGGTCTTGGAAAAATGGAACAGGCGGGGGGATGAGGGATGGGGGATGGGGGATGGGGGATGAGGGATGAGGGGAAGAGCGGAGAGCGCGGGAAGAGCGCGGGAAGAGCGGGGGAAGAGCGCGGGAAGAGCGGGGAGTGCGGAAGAGCGGGTCCGGTCCGAGTTAAGCGGATGGGATGTGCAATGAATCGATGATGCGGGTCGCAGCGCCGTGCCTACGTTCCGTCCTGACTCTCCAGCCCCTTCGATCCGAGGCGACGACGAACCATGGCAAGGCTACTCAGCTATCGAGACCTCGACGTTTGGAAGCGTAGTATGGACCTCGTCGTTGACGTCCACGAAGTAACCCGGGCATTGCCGCCGTCAGAGCGGTACGGCCTGACCAGCCAACTACGGCGTGCGGCGGTGTCGGTCGCGGCAAACATCGCGGAGGGCAACGGGCGGACGCACCGGAAGGAGTACGCCCATCATGTGTCGATCGCGCGCGGATCCATTCTAGAGCTCATCACCTGTCTCGAGATAGCGCAACGGCTCGGCTATTTGAGCGCTGCTCTCGTCGCGCCGGTGCTGCAGCAGGCCGACACCATTAGTCGCATGCTGCTGATGTTGTTGCGTGCGCTCGAAAAGCCGGCGCGCTCCGCGCGATGACAGCGCCGGCACTCTTACCGTTCGTGGCAGGTTATGCCCACGCCGAATTCCGCTGTCCGCTGTCCGTTGTCCGCTGTCCGCTGTTTGCTGTCCGCTGTTTGCTGTCCGCTTTCTCCGCCGTTCGTTGTCCCTCATCCCTCATCCCTCATCCCTCATCCCTCATCCCTCATCCCTCATCCCTCATCCCTCAT
>DASUGD010000401.1:0-50990 GCA_036274195.1 Gemmatimonadaceae bacterium
ACGCCAGCCAACGATCGAGGTGCGTGGCGACGAAGTCGTCGTCCGTGAGATCGGGGTAGCATCGAATCACGCGATCGATTTCCTCCGACTGGCCGGGCGACAGCTGCTCATGCGGATCGAGGCACCACGTGCCCCGCATCAGGCCCTGGCGCCGCAGGACCTCGTGGATGCCGGCGATGCATCCGGCGAACCCGTTCCGGACGTCGAACACGGCGGCGTTGGCGTCGGTGAGCGCGGCACCGATGCGGAGCAGATCGGCGGGAATCAGGTCCGACTCGCTCGCGGCGCGTGCCTGGTCGAGCAGCTCGACGGCTCGTCGCGTCCAGACCGCCCACTGGCCTAACAACCCGCCGATGATCCGGCGTGGAATACCCCCCGCGCCGAACGGGAACGGCGTGACGAGGTCGCCGACGATGTTGTCGTCGTTGCCCGTGTACAGCGCGATATCATCTCGGCCGGATGCTCCGATCGCGCGGACGACGTCGATCGTCCGGTAGCGGTCGAACGGCGCGATCTTCACGGCGACGACGTTGGGGATCTCGGCGAACTCGCGCCAGAACGCGTAGTCGAGCGGAATGCCGCCGACCGCCGGCTGGAGATAGAACCCGACCAGTGGGATGATGTCCGCGACCGCTCGGCAATGCGCGAGGAGATCGCGGTTCGCTCTGCCGCGCATGGCGGCGAGACTGATGAGGCCCGCGTCGTAGCCTAACGAAGTGGCGAGCTCCGCTTCGGCTACCGCCTGCGTCGTCGCGCCGCAGATCCCCGCGACGAGGGCGAACGGTTGCGTGACGGCCACCGCGGGCGTACCGAGTCTCGGCAGTGACGCGCGCGCGGTCTCCGCGACGAGCTCGAGAACGGGCCGCAACAGCCCGTGCTGCGCGTCGCGGATGGCGAACTGCGTCGTGTGTACGCCGACAGCGACGCCGCCGGCGCCGGCGGCGACGTAGTAGCGAGTCAGTGCGCGCTGGTGCCGCTCATCGAGCTTGCGTGCGGACGTCAGCGCGAGCGGATGCGCGGGGATGACGCAACCCGACCGAATCGCGCGAAGGGACGCGCCACGCTGCGCCTCAGAACCTGCCATCGCGAACCTCGAATTTCGTGGGCTTGCCAAGGCGCGTACCGCCACGCGCAACCCAACTCCCGACCCACTGGATCAGAACGTCGGTCGAGACCGTCGGCCGGCCGAACAGCGATTGGGCAAACGTCGTGTCGCTGAGGAGCGCGTCCGGCGCTTCGGCGCCCTCGAACACCGGCGTGACGCCTAACAATTCGCCCAGGTGCCGCGCGGCTTCGCGAACCGAGAGTCGGTCCGGCCCCGTCACGTTGATCGCCACTGGTGGTGATGCGGCGACAGTGAGTGCGCGAATGGCCTGCGCATTGGCGTCACCCTGCCAGATGACGTTTACCCATCCCATGTCGACGCGCAGGGGCTGGCCTGCAGCCACGCGATGGGCGATGTCCACGAGTACACCATACCGCAAGTCCACGGCGTAGTTGAGACGAATGATCGCGATCGGCGTTCCGCGCGTTCGCGATACGTGCTCGAGGACACGCTCGCGTCCCACGCAGGAGTTGGCGTACTCGCCGATGGGCGTCAACGGATCGCCTTCGCGGGAACCGTCGCCCGTTGCGGGCGTGAGCGGGTACACGTTACCGGTCGAGAACGCGACGATCCGCGACGCTGCATAACGCTCCGCGATCATCGCCGGGATGAGCGTGTTGACCGCCCACGTGAGCGATGGAAGGTCTCGCGTACCGAACTTCTGCCCGGCCATGTAGATCACGTTTGGCGCGTCGGGCAATCGAGCAATGGCGGCGCGATCTCCGAGCTCGGCCCTGACCACGCGAATCCCCTGTTGCTCGAGGCGCTCGGCAACGTTGGCCGAGGAGAACCGCGAGACGGCCATCACCGAGCGCCCGTCACCAAGCGCGTCGGCGGCCCGACGGATCATGGCAGAGAGAGAAGGGCCCATCTTGCCACCCGCGCCGAGCACGATCACGTCGCCCGGTGTCCGGCGTAGCGCGTCGATCACCTCCGGCGAGGGGCGCGACAGACGCTCCTCGAGCTCGTCGTCGTCACGAGGCGCTGGTTCGTTCACGAGGACCGGTTCCTCCATGTGGCAAAGGATAGCATGGCAGTACCGAGGGGGTCAGTCACGAAGTGACCGACCCCCTCGGTACTGCCATGTCGCGACCGGGAGTAGTCGACTCGCCTGCTGACGCTACCGGGGCACGACGATGACGGACCGCGGCGGCGCGAGGTCGTTAGGCTCGGCGGTCGTGCCGACCGGATCACGTACCCACTGCGTGTCGTCGACGACGTACGCGTAGCTGTGGCGGCCAGGAGCGAGCGCGAGTGTGACTGCCCACCGGCCGTCGCGGGAATCCCGGGTCATCTCGATCTCTCGCGGATCCCAGCCGTTGAAGTCGCCAGCCAGCGCCACGCGTGACGCGGCCGGCGCAGTGAGCATGAACTGGACGATCCGAAGCGTGTCTCGAATGGCCGACGCGACCGACGCGACGCTGTCGCCGATCACGACTGCATGGCGGTTGCGGGGTGCGCCGGTGTCTACCCGATCCTGCGTGCCGACCAGCATCACCAGGGCGATACCGGCGGCGGTAGCCAGCGTGCTTGCGGACGCGGTCCGGGGTGCGTCGCCCCGCATCCGGCGAATCGTCGCCAGCGCGCGCGACCTGTTCGGCGTCAGGCGCACCGGCGGCGCGACGGGCGCCGGTGCCTCGCGAATCAGGTCCATCAGCCGGCTCTTCGACGCCGGATCGACCTCGACAGGCGCGCGAAGCTCGGTAACGAGCATCGCGAGCGGGTCAGGTCCCGACAGACGGTCAGACACGATTCACCCCCTGGAGGATCTCACGCAGTCGCTCGCACGACCGCTTCACACGCATCTTGAGCGCCGAGACGCCGGACCCGGTCACGGCGGCCATTTCCTCGTAGCTCAGTCCCTCGACGTAGTGGAGGAGGAACGCCTCCCGTTGGTCACGCCCCAATTGGTCGAGCGCCCTCGCCATCTCTTCACGTAACGCGGCCCGTTCTTCCGGGTGTGCCTGCGCCGCTTCGGGAAGCGCGGCGTCCGGCTGGTCCGGGAACATCTTCTCCCGCCGACGCCCGATGGCGCTCACGGTTCTGGCTCGGTTCACGAGAATGCGGAGGAGCCAGGCACCGAAGCGTTCGCGCTCCTCGTAGCGGCCAAGGGCGCGGTACGCGCGCAGGAAGGTGTCCTGCACCACCTCTTCGGCATCTTCGCGATTGCCGACGAGGTGGATGGCGAAGCGGACGTAGTGATCGAAGTAGCGCTCGACCAGGATCGAGAACGCTTCGACCTCTCCGTTCAGCACCCGTTTGACTACGGCCGCGTCAGATTCCACAAGGAGATAACTCGCCGATCCCGGAGCGGGTCACATGGGGTTCCGTGACAATCTACCTTACGCCATACCCGCAGACACCCACGGAGCTTCCATGCACCCGAGCATCGGGACGGTCGCCGAGCAGTTCCGGATCACGACGAACCTGTTCATCAAGGCGATGAGCGGGGTCGACAAGAACACCGCCATGCGCCGCCCGGGGGACCGTTCGAACCCGCTCCTGTGGATGGCGGGTCACGTGATCCACTTCCGGACCCGGCTTCTGTCGCTCGTGGGAGTGCCGCGCGACTTTCCGTGGGGAAGCCAATTCGATACGGGCTCGAAGGTTGGCCCGCCGGAGAGTTACCCGGAGCCTGCCGAGCTGGTGGCGCTGTGGGAGGAGCTGTCGGAGGTGCTCGAGGACAGACTTGGAACGTTGACCGAGGCCGACCTGGCGTCGCCGCCGGCCGCGAAGGTGCCGACCACGGATGCAACGCTGCGGGGCGCGATCGGATACTTCTCGCTTCATGAGGCCTATCATGTCGGGCAGATGGGATACGTCCGAAAGTGGCTCGGCATGACGGCCATCATCGATCCACCGGTGATCGAGAATAGGGAATAGGGAATCGGGAACCGGGAATCGGAAGGCTATTACCGCCGCGTCCGCATATCGGTATTCTCGACCTTTCGGCGATTCCCGATTCCCGATTCCCTATTCCCCATGTCAGAGCATCGGTTTCGCTCCCTCGCAGAGACCCGGTGGCGCATCGCGGTCAGCCTCACGGCGCTGATGGTGGCCATCTACTTCGGGTTCATCCTCCTCATCGCCTACGACAAGCCGCTCATGGGCCGACTGCTCACACGTGGGCTGAGCGTCGGGGTGCTGCTCGGCGCGCTCGTGATCGTGCTGTCGTGGGTGCTGACGTGGGTGTACGTGCGCTGGGCCAACACGCACTATGACGCAGGGCTGGAGCAGCTGCGCCGCGGGGAGGACGCCCGATGACGATCCTTCAGGCGACCCAGGCGCCGCCCGGGGCGGCGGTGACGACACGCATCGGCGAGCCTAACGCGGTCGCGATGGTGTTCTTCTTCGCCTTCATCGCCGTCACCCTCGGCATCACCTATTGGGCCGCTCGGCGCACGCGGACGACCGAGGACTTCTACGCCGCGGCGCGGTCGATCACGCCCGGCCAGAACGGGTTTGCGCTCGCCGGGGACTACATGAGCGCCGCCTCGTTCCTCGGGATCGCCGGCCTCGTGTCGACGACAGGGTTCGATGGCCTGATCTACTCGACCGGATGGCTCGTCGGCTGGCCGGTCGTGCTGTTCCTGATCGCCGAGCCGCTGAGGAACCTGGGCAAGTACACGTTCGCGGATGTCGTGGCGGCTCGCCTGCGCCAGACGCCCGTACGCGTTGCCGCCGCGCTCGGGACGCTGGCGACCGTGTCGCTGTACCTCATCGCGCAGATGGTCGGTGCCGGCGGCCTGATCCGCCTCATGTTCGGGCTGTCGTACGAGACGGCGATTGTGATCGTTGGCGCGGCGATGCTGGCGTACGTGCTGTTCGGCGGGATGATCGCGACGACCTGGGTGCAGATCGTGAAGGCGGGTCTCCTGCTTGGCGGCGCGGCGCTCCTCGCGCTCATGGTGCTGGCGAGGTTCGGCATGAATCCGCTCGCGCTGTTCGCGGCCGCGGCCGACAGGTACGGCGCTGGCGTGCTGGCTCCGGGCAAGCTCGTCGCGGCGCCGCTGGACGCGATATCGTTAGGCATGGCACTCATGTTCGGCACGGCCGGGCTTCCGCACATCCTGATGCGATTCTATACCGTGCCCGACGCGCGTGCGGCCCGCACATCGGTGTTCTACGCGACGGGGCTCATCGGGGTGTTCTATCTCATGACGTTCGTGCTCGGTTTCGGCGCGATGGTGCTCGTTGGCCCGGAAACGATCAAGGCGATCGACAAGGGGGGCAACATGGCCGCGCCCCTGCTGGCCGAGGTCCTGGGCGGCACGCCGTTCCTCGGCTTCATCGCGGCCGTGGCGTTCGCGACGATTCTCGCGGTCGTGGCCGGGCTCACGTTGTCGGGCGCCGCCGCGCTGTCTCATGACCTCTGGGTGAACGTGGTGCGCCACGGCGAGGCGGACTCTCGCGAGCAGCTTCGCGTCGCCCGATTCGCAACGGTCGCCCTTGGCGTGGTTGCGGTGCTACTCGGAATTCTGTTCAAGGGACAGAACGTGGCCTACATGGTGTCGCTCGCGTTTGCGATCGCCGCGAGTGGCAATTTCCCGGCGCTCGTACTCTCCATCTTCTGGCGGCGCTGCACCACCGAAGGGATCGTGTCGAGCATGGTGCTCGGGACGCTGTCGACGCTCGTGCTGATCTGGCTTTCGCCGACGATTCAGGTGGACATCCTCAAGCACACGGGCGCGTGGTTCCCGCTCAAGAACCCGGCACTCGTGACGATTCCGTTGTCGTTCGCGGTCGGCGTGCTCGTTTCACTCGCCACCCGCGATGCGGCCGCGGCGGAGCGGTTCGCGGCGGTGGAGCGCCGGATGCACGTGGGAGAGGCATAGCCATCAGCCATAGCTTCGCAGCCATCAGCCATAGCTTCGCAGCTATCAGCCATCAGCCATCAGCCATCAGCTCAAACGGCGGAGGCCGAACGACGGAGGCAGTTCGAACTTCCGCTGTATGGCAGATGGCTGATGGCTGATGGCTGATAGCTTTATTGCCATGCATCCGACGTCGTCGCTCAGCGAGCTGAACGCGGCGCTGCTCCAGGCGGTCATTACGTTCGGGATCGCGGCGCTTTGCGCGTTCCTCTACGTGCAGTTCCGCAAGGGGTACTTCCTCTGGTGGGCGATCGCCTGGGGCCTCTACGTACTGCGCATCGGCGCGATTTGCGGGTTTCTCACCACGGCGTACGAGCCGTGGCTGTATGTGCATCAGGTGCTCACCGGCTGGACCGCGCTCGCGCTTCTCGGCGCGGCGCTGGCGTTCTCGCAGCAGATTGCGTGGCGCAAGGGCTATCTCGCGCTCGTACTGTTTCCGCCGCTGTGGTCCTACATCGCGATCTACCGGCTGGAGAATTTCTTTCTGGCGGCGGGGCCCGCCGTGCTTTTCCTCAGCATCGCGACGCTCTGGACCGGCTGGGCGTTCTGGCGATATCAGCGGCGGGTCGGGTCGCGGGCGGCCAAGTTCGTCGCGGCGGTCCTGCTGCTCTGGGGACTGCATCACCTCGACTACCCGCTCCTCCGGGCTCGAGGAGCGTGGAACCCGTGGGGCTACTATCTCGATATCGGGTTCGTGCTCGCGCTTGGCGCGGGCATCCTGCTCCTCGTCGTCGAGGAGCTGCGACGAGGGCTGGCGACGCTGTCGGCGCTGTCGGGTGACCTCGCCCTCGCCGGCGGGTCGGCGAAGGATGACGTCCCCGATGTCGTCGACTCGCTCCTTGCCCGCCCGCTGGCGCTCGGCGGCGTTCGCGGCAGCGCGCTCTGCCTGACGACGCCCAACGGTGACAACGGTGAGGTGGCCTCGAACGGGAACGGCAGCCCTGGCGACGCGACGCGCAGTGAGTCGTTCGTGCGCGGGGTCGGCTCGTGCGCGCATTGGACTGGCCGATCGCCAGTCGGACCGGCGTGGGAGACGCTGCGGCAGTCCGCTCACTCCGGGTCACCGGCAGTGGCGCGCGATTGGCCAGACCCGTTTGGCGAATCGGCTCGCCCGTTCGCGTATCTCGCGGTGCTGCCGGTGGTGCACGACGGCGCGCCCGTCGGCTCGCTCGTCATCGTCGGCGATCACGGCGATCCGTTCACCGCCCTCGGCGAGGAGTTCCTTCGAACGCTCGGGCGGCAGGTTGGCGCGGCGCTTCAGCGTGCGGACCTAACGACGCGGCTCGCCGCCCGCACTCGTCAGCTCGAGCGACTCTCGGTTCGTATGGCGCGTCAACACGAGGAAGAGCGGCGCCGCATCTCGCTCGAGCTTCACGATGAGACCGCCCAGGCCTTTGCGGCGGTGAAGCTGCAGCTCGGTGTGTTGCGTGAGACGGTCGATCCGTCACTCGCGCCACGAATGGATCGTGTGCTCGAGCTCGTCGACACCGGGATGCGCAGCATTCGCAACGTTGCCCGCGACCTCCGACCACCGCTGCTCGACGAGCTCGGCCTACTGCCGGCGCTCCATGCGCTGGTCGAAGGGTTTGGCGAACGAACCGCCATCCGCGTGTCGTTCGACGCGCCGACCGCCCTGCCACCCCTTTCGAACGACGCCGAGCTGGCGTTGTTTCGTGCGGTGCAGGAAGCGTTGTCCAATGTGGCCCGCCACGCGAGCGCCGGTTCGGTCGCCGTCACGCTGTCGAAGGAAGCCGGAGAGCTCCGGCTGGAGGTTCGCGATGACGGTCGCGGCTTCCACGGTGACCCCGGGCTCGGGCTCACGGGCATGGGTGAACGTCTCGGCGCGTTAGGCGGCGGCGTACAGATGGCGAACGCGGCGGGCGGTGGTGCGCGGCTCGCCGTTCGCCTTCCTCTCGAGCAGGTGGCAGGATGAGCAACGAACCGAACATCCGCGTCCTCGTGGCCGACGACCACGCGGTGGTGCGCGAAGGCATCCGTCACGTCCTTGCATCGACGCACGGGTTCAACGTCGCCGGCGAGGCGGCGAGTGGCGTCGAGGCCGTCAAGCTGGCGGCCGAGTGCGACCCGGACGTCGTCGTGCTCGACGTGTCGATGCCTAACGGCACGGGGCTGGAGGTGATCGGTGACGTCCGGCGCGCAGCCCCGCAGGCGCGCGTGCTCATCCTGAGCGTCCACGACGAGGCCGAATACGTGCTGCAGGCCGTCCGCGCCGGCGCGAACGGCTATCTGCGAAAGGATTCGTCACCGACCGAGCTGCGGGAGGCGGTGCGGGCGGTCGATCGCGGCGAGTCGTTCTTCTCGCCGGCCATGGCAACGCGTTTGAGCGATGCTGTCCGGGTCGAGTCCGACCGGCTCTCGCGCGTGTCGAAGCTCGCCCTCCTGACCGGCCGGGAGCGTGACGTGCTCGAAGGGATCGCGAATGGCGAGACGAACAAGGAGATCGCGGCGCGCTACGGGATCAGCCCGCGGACGGTGGAAACGCATCGTGAAAGCCTGATGCGCAAGCTCGAGATCCACAGCGTGGCCGGCTTGACGCGGCTGGCGGTCGAGGAGGGACTCGTCGCCCCCTGACGTCGCGGGCCCGCGCCAACGTCAGCGTTGGTGCGATGGCTCGCCGCCGGCCTCTCCTTTTCGTGACGCCTGGTCCCGGCTGCGCTGTTCCGCGTCGCGAAAGCCACGAACGCTGACCTCTTCTGCCTCCTGAAGAATCAAGCGGAGCAGGGGGAGCGCGTCGCTCGGGGGCGACCCGGTGAGCAGCGACGAGTCCAGCACCACGCGCTCGACCTCCGCCCCGAGCGCGGCGTGCTCGCGGCGCAGCTCGTCTTCGGTCCAGCCGAGCCGCTGTCGCTGCGCGCCGTGCCGTTCGGCGATGAGGCGCTGGATTGCCGCCCCGTCGACGATCAGCGGCACCCGACTCGTGCCACGCTCATCGATGATGGCGAACAGCTGGCCGATGTCGCTCAAGTACGTAGCGATGTGGTCCTCGAGCTCCGTGCGCGTCACCTCGCGGGCGCGCGGAATCTCGGGGTCGCCTCTCAAGCGGTCGACGACCGTGGCGACGATGTCGGGCGCCGACATCACGAGCAGCTCGCCTAACGCGATCCGGCCGGATCGCGAGCCGGCGAGCCGCAGGTTGGGGACCAACGTGGGTGTGATGCGATCCCCCTCGCGAATCGGGTTCGAGCGAACGGTCGCCGGCCGGTCTCGTTCCCAGGCAGGCAGCCACAGCGTGAACGTGGTCCCCTGGCCGATGCGGCTGGCGACGGTAATGTCGCCGCCCATGAGCCGGGCGAATCGGCGACTGATGGCGAGGCCCAACCCGGTCCCGCCGCGCGCCCGGGTATGACTGGCGTCGAGCTGCACGAAGGGCTCGAAGATTGTCTCGAGGTGCTCGGCTTCGATCCCGATCCCCGTGTCGGTGACGCCGAGCATCAGCCACGACCCGAGTGGCCCGGGGCTGAACGGCGCCTTGCCCTCGAAGCGTTCGCAGCGGATGGTGACCTTGCCGGCCGGGCGGGTGAACTTGACCGCGTTGGCGAGCAGGTTCAGGAGAATCTGCCGAACTCGTCGCTCGTCGCCAGTCACCTCCCCGAAGACGTCCGCGCAGCCGGTTGCGTCGATCTCGACGCCGGCATGGGCGGCCTGCGGCCGCAGTAGCGTGACCGCGGCCTGGATCACCCGCGATGCGCTCACTGGTCCGACCTCGACGCGCATCTGCCCGGCCTCGACCTTCGCGATATCGAGCACCTCCTCGACGAGGCCGAGGAGGTGGCGGCCGCTCACGCGGGTGCGCTCGACGAAATCCCGTTGGGCCGGCGCCAGCGGACCGGCGAGCCCATCGAGCAACAGTGCGGCGTAGCCGAGGATAGCGTTGAGCGGGGTTCTCAGCTCGTGCGACATCGTTGCGAGGAAGGCGGACTTCGCCCTATTCGCGGCCTCGGCGGCGACCTGTGCCGCTCGCGCCGACTCGGCAGTCGCGGCGAGCTCGAGGTTAGCGCGGCGCAGCGCAGCCACCGTCAACTCGAGCTCGCTGGCGGTCGCCTCGAGCTCTCCGGTCTGCGATTCGAGTTGCCGCCGATAGAGATCGAGTGCGTCGGAGAGCCGGGCACGGCTGATCGTAGGGCCCGCGCCGGCCGCGATGAGCTCCAGCAGATAGCGATCGTCCTCGACGAATCGCCCGGCCGTCCGGGACCCGGCGTAAAGCACGCCGATGAGCCGTCCGTGATCCACCACGGGAACGCCCATCACCGACACGATCTGGTCGCTGCCCACGACGCTCGGCAGGTCGCCGAGTCGCTTGACATTGTCGAGCACCATCGTCTCGCGCCGCTCCGCGATGCGGCCAAGCACGCCGTGCCCCACGGGTATCCGCGACGGCGCCATGTCGGCGGCCCGACCCCGCCACGCGTGCATAACGAGTACGGGGCCCTCGTTCGAGTCCTCGGCCAGCAACATCGCGACCGTGTCCGCGCCGAGCGCGTCGCGGACACCGACGACGAGCACGTCGAGCGCCGCCACGACCGCCGTCTCGCGATTGATGGCCTCGGTGATGCGGAGCGCGGTCGCGATGCGCGACGGGCTGCGCGCCGCGAGACCGCGCGCCAATGCGTCCGGTTCTACCGGGGCGCGAAATCGCTGGTCGTCGGGTTTCGACACGTCGTGTTTGACACTCACCGGAGATGACCGTCGCGGCGGTGGCGTTCGGGGAAAGCGCCGGGACCGCGGCGCGGGAGACACCCGCGGGCGCAAGTCAGCGGCGAACGAGCTTGCATCAGCTCGCGCGGTCGCGTGGCAGCAAGACTCCGGCCGCCGGGTGAGCGGACCGTCCGTATTTGTACGGAACGATTGCTCCGTAGGCTGCCGAATGTTCCGTGCACAGCGGCCTCCATATGGTAGGCGCGACAGGCGCGCGCTCGCCGGCGACGCTTCCCCGGCCGATGTGCCCCGTCGTCATTTCGACTCGAACAGGAGCCGACACCATGAAAGCTGGCGTGTTCGTTTTGGGCGCGTTGGCCGCCGCCGTCACCGCGGCCGAAGCGCAATCGGCATCACGGTCGGATTCGGCTCGCGCGGATTCGTCCAGAAAGCGGATGACCTCGCTGAGCCAGGTCACGATCACCGCCACCCGGACCGAAAAGGACGTTTTCGATACGCCGTCGGCCGTGAGCGTCATCGACTCGGCGACGCTCGAGCGTCGTCTGCCTAACACGCCCGTGGACGCCTTCCGTGACCTCCCCGGGCTCGACGTCACGGGAGTGGGCACGAACCAAACGCGGCCGACCATCCGCGGTCTTGGCGGGCAGCGCATCCTGCTGCTCGAGGACGGGCTGCGCCTCAACAACTCACGACGTCAGCAGGACTTCGGGGAACTGCCCGCCATTGCCGGAATCTCGGGGATCGATCGTGTCGACGTGGTACGCGGTCCGGCGTCCGTGCTGTACGGCACCGACGCGATCGGCGGCGTCGTGAATATCATCACCGCCGGGCTCCCCTCGGTCAGCGACGGGCTGCACGGGTGGGTGGGCTACCGATACTCGACCGCCGACCAACAGCAAACACCGAGTGCCGGCCTCGAAGGTCGTTTCGGCCGTCTCGCGTTCAGGGCAAGTGGTGCTTACCGAGACACGAAGTCCTATGACGCGCCATCCGGGCGATTCGGGGATGTCTCGTTCGATGACGATGTGAAGGTCAACGACACCGGGGTGCGCGACTACTCCTACAACGCGCTGGCCGGCTGGGACCTCGGCAAATCACAGACGCTCACGGCACGCGCCGAACGCTACACGGCGCGGGATGCCGGGTTTGGCTACGTCGCGAACGCGGATCTCGGAGCGACCGACGCTCCCACGATCCAGATCACGTATCCGGACCAGGATGTCCAGCGGTACTCGCTCGGCTGGCGCGCGCTGTCGCTCGGGGCCGCGGTGGCAGACCGCGCGGAAGTGACGACGTATCTGCAGGAGAACACGCGGCATCTCGACCTCGACGTCTTCATTCCGTTCGGGCAGGGCCTCCCGCCAACCGCCGGCGTGACGTCGCAGCAGCGCAACTGGACGGACATGCGCACGTTGGGCTTCCGCGCCGAAGCGACGAAGCTCGTCGGCGCGCGAACGCTTCTGACCTATGGCGCCGACGCGTTCGAGGACCGTTCCGACAACACCGACTCGAGTGTCACGATCGTGACCGGCTTCGGCCCCCCGCAGGTCGAGGCGAGCACGCGGCCCCAGGTGCCTAACGCCTCGTTCCGGAGCGCCGGCGTCTTCGCGCAGGGCGACGTCCGGCTTGCCGATCGGGTGTCGGTCATCGTCGGCGGCCGCTATCAGGATGTTCTCGCGAAAACGCGGTCCACGCCGGGCATCACCGATCCGGTATCCGAGAGCAAGGATCGCACGGCAGTGGGCGCCGCGAACCTGCTCGTCCGCGCCATGTCCGGGCTCAATCTCATCGCGTCGATCGGGCGAGGCTTCCGCTCGCCGAATATCGTGGAGCGCTTCTTCGAGGGCCCGACGCCGGAGGGTTCCGGCTACCAGGCGCGAAACCCGAACCTCGATCCCGAGACAAGCGTGAACCTCGATCTCGGCGCGCGATGGCGCCAGGATGTATTCTTCGCCGAGGGGTTCGTGTTTCAGAACGACGTGCACGACGGGATAGCGATCGCCCCCACGGGCGACACGATCAACGAGCTGCCAGTCTATCAGAACGTGAACGTCGAGAAACTGCGTTTCCGCGGGCTCGAGCTCACCGCCGGGGCGCGGGCGCTGAGCGGATTCGATCTCTCGGCGAATTTCTCGAGGATCGAATCGAAGAACGTGACTGACCCGAACAGTCCGGTGGGCAACACGTACTCCCGCAAGTTCGCGTTCGACGCGGCGTGGCACCCCATCGCCAACCGGCTCTCGTTTGGATATTCCCTGCGGCACAACGGGGAGCAGAAGGATGTGATTGCGGGGACGAGTCCAGTGGGCGATGTGCTGCCAGCCTTCACGGTGCATGATGTTCGCGCGGAAGCGGCACTGATCGACCGCGGGCGAAACCGTACCTCGCTCGTGGTTCGCGTGAACAACCTGACGAACGAGCTGTACGCCGAGTTCGCGAATGCCTCGTTCTTCCGCCCGGAACCGAGACGGAACGTGAGCACGGCGATCGTGGTGGGCTTCTAGCTTCAAAATGGAGAGGGCGATGCGGACCGCCGTGTATTTCGTCCCGATCGTCACGACAGTCATCGCGCTGGCCTTTGCCGGTGTGGTGATCGCACGGTGGCTGGACCGGCGCCAGCCACACCTGCTCTGGTGGGGCATCGGATTGCTGACGTACGCGGCGGGCACGATCACCGAGTCGGCGACGACGTTACTGGACTGGCACGAGCCGCTATTCCGAGCATGGTACATCACCGGCGCCCTGCTCGGGGGTGCGCCGCTCGCCCAGGGCTCCGTCTACCTCCATCTCCCGCGGAAGACGGCGAACCGCCTTACCGCTATAGTCGCGACCGTGATCGTCGTCGCGAGCCTGTGCGTGATTGTGGCGCCCATCGACTACGCGTTGGTCGAGCCCTTTCGCCTTTCCGGCAGGGTTCTGGCTTGGCGCTGGGTTCGGCTGTTCAGCCCATTCATCAACCTGTACGCAGTAACCTTCCTCGTGGGCGGAGCGATCGTATCCGCCGTACGTTACCATCGCACTCGCGAGACGTACTCGCGGTTCATCGGCAACGTGTTCATCGCGGTCGGCGCGATTCTTCCTGGCATCGGCGGGGCATTTACGCGGTTCGGGCACACCGAGGTGCTGTACGTGACCGAATTGATCGGGCTGCTTTGTATCTTCACGGGCTATCGGCTAAACGTTACAGATCGTGCAGTGCGAGAGAGAGGAAGCGGCGGGGACGTAGCGGGAAACGGGAAACGGGAAACGGGGATGAGGCGGAAACCCTCGCGATCCCTCACTATCGCTGAGCAGCCGAGCATCGGGCGTCGCCGCGTCTCCCATTTCCCGTTTCCCGTTTCCCAGCCTCTACACAGCGGCCCGGTAACTGCTAACGTTCGGGCCACGACTCAGTTGATTGAAGCGTGGCAACCAGTTCACCACCCGCGAGAAGACCTGGACTCCTCGCGCGCCTGCTGGCGCGCAAATCGGATGGTCGGCAAGAGACGCTCGTCGGTCCCATCCGCGGCGAGCTGCTCGGCGCCGACCGACTCGGGGAGCATGCGCGCGCCCTTGCGCGACGACAGCGCGTTCGGCCGCCAGGCAAAGGCCGCAAGAAGGCTCCGCTCCTGGAGCGACTCCACGAGACACACCAGATCCTGCTCGACGCGCGCGATACGCTCGGCCAGGCCGCCGATGAAGGCATCGACGTCAGCCCGGCCGGTGAGTGGCTCCTCGACAACTTCTACACCGTCGAAGAGCACATCCGCGAAATTCGCGAGACGCTCCCGAGAGGCTACTACCGTGAGCTTCCGGAGCTGGCGAGCGGGCCACTCGCGCGGTTCCCGCGTGTCTACGAGATCGCGATCGAGCTGATCGCGAACACCGAAGGACATCTCGATCTCGCGAACACGGAGCTGTTCGTTCGCGAGTACCAGCGCGTCACGCGACTGCGCATCGGCGAGCTGTGGGCGATACCCGCAATGCTGCGCCTCGGGCTTATCGAGAACATCCGCCGGATGACGAGGCGGACTGTCTCGAGGCTGGACGAGGTGCGTGCCGCCGACGCTGCGGCGGAGACGCTTCGCCGGGCGAGCGAGGCTGGTCCCAAGGCACTCGCTGCGGCGCTTCACGACTTCGTGGACCACACGCCGAAGCTGTCGGCGGTATTCATCGCGCGCTTCCTGTCACAGGTCCGGAACTACCAGGCGACGTTCACGCCTCTGGTGTGGCTCGAGCAGTGGATCGGGGAAGACCTGATGAGCGCCGAGGAGGCGGTCGCGCGAACGAACCAGCGCGCCGCTCTCACGCGCGTCACGATCGCGAACAGCATTACGAGCCTGCGCACGATCGCGCGTCTCGACTGGAACAGCTTCGTCGAGTCGCAGAGCGCTATCGAGCGAGTGCTCCGGGGCGACCCATCCGGCGACTACGCGTCGATGACGTTTTCGGCACGTGACCGGTACCGCCACGAGATCGAGCGCCTCGCGAAGCGCACGGAGCGAGACGAGGCGAAGGTGGCGGAAGTCGCCATCGAGCTCGCGAGTCGCCAGCCGGCCGACGGGCCGGAAAGTCGTCGACGGCACGTCGGGTACTGGTTGGTCGATGACGGGCTGGCGGAGCTCGAGGCAGCGGTCGCCTACAAGCCCCGGCCACTCGAGCGCCTGCGTCGTGCCGCCACCCGGCACCCGAACGCCGTCTATTTCCCCGCGATCGCGATCGTGACGCTGGCAGCGCTCGCCGCCGGCTTCGCCCTCGCCGGGCCAATTGGAGCCGGCGGAGCCGTCATCGTGTTCCTGTTAGGCATCGTGCCGGCGAGCGAGATCGGCGTCAGCGCCGTGAATCAGCTCGTGACGCTGCTGACGCAGCCGCGGCTCGTCCCGAAGATGGATTTTCGCGAACGCGGCATTCCGCCCGAGTGGCGCACGGCCGTCGTGGTGCCCACGCTCATCGGGAGCGTCGACGCGGCGCGCGAGGCGGTCGAGCACCTCGAAGTACAGTTCCTGGCGAATCGCGATCCGCAGCTCCACTTCGCGCTGCTCACCGACTTCGTCGATGCCCCGAGCGAGACGATGCCTGACGACGCCGCGATTCTCGACGCGGCGGCCGACGGGATTGCCGCGCTGAACGAGAAGTATGCGCGAGGCAGCGCTCCACCCTTCTATCTCTTTCACCGGCCGCGCCGCTGGAACGAGGGCGAGGGCGTGTGGATGGGCTGGGAGCGAAAGCGCGGCAAGCTCGCCGAGTTCAATCAGTACCTGCGCGGCGGCGCGCGGGATGCCTTCTCGCGAATTGTCGGCGACACGACGCCCCTCGGCGACGTCAAGCTCGTCATCACGCTCGACTCCGACACTGTGCTGCCGCCTGACGCAGCCCAGCTGCTCGTCGGGGCCATGGCGCATCCGCTCAACCGCCCCGTGTTCGACGCGGAGCGCGGGCTCATCACGAAAGGGTACGGCATCCTGCAGCCGCGCGTGGGCGTCTCGCTCACCAGCTCCTATCGATCGCGGTTCGCGTCGATCCACTCCGGCCACCCGGGCGTCGACCCGTACACGACCGCGGTGTCGGACGTTTACCAGGATCTGTTCGGGGAGGGTTCGTACACCGGGAAGGGCATCTACGACGTGGATGCCTTCGAGCGCGCGACACGCGGCCGGTTCGCCGAGAACGTGCTGCTCAGCCATGACCTGATCGAGGGAGCGTTCGCGCGGGCGGGGCTCGTCACGGACATCGAGCTCTACGACGACTATCCGACGCGCTACCTGACGTACATGCGCCGGAAGCATCGGTGGATCCGCGGCGACTGGCAGATACTCCGATGGATCGGGCCGGCTGTTCCGCGCGCCGACGGCCGTCCTGAGCCGAACCGGCTTTCCGCGATCTCGCGCTGGAAGATCTTCGACAACCTCCGCCGCAGCACCGTCGAGATTTTCCAGCTGCTGCTCCTCGTCGCCGGCTGGACCGTGCTCCCGGCGTCGCGCGTCGCGTGGACGGCAGCCATCCTCGTCGCCATCGCGTTCCCGTGGCTGTTGAGCCTAACGCTTGCCGCGCTGCGACCGCCGATCGACAAATCCCTTCGGGCATACTACTCGGCGATCGGGCGTGACGTCGTCACTTCCGCGAATCAGTTCGCGCTGGCCGTTACGGTACTTCCCCATCAGGCGTGGGTGTCGGCCGACGCGATCGTCCGGACGCTCACCCGGCTCTTTGTTTCCAGGCGACATCTCCTCGAGTGGCAGACGGCCTCGCAGACGGAGCGAACCACCAAGAACTCGCTCCGCGAGGTGTGGCGCCGCATGCTGCCGGCCGAGCTGGTCACGCTCGCGATCGCCGCGTTCGTGCTGCTGTCGGTCTGGCAGCTCACCCCGAGGGAGATCTCCATCGGGCGGGCGCACGGTCCGACACTCGTGGTCGTCCTGCCGTTCATCCTGCTCTGGCTGATCAGCCCTCTCATCGCCCATGCCTTGAGCGCACCGGCGTTGCGGCGCGAGCTCCGCCTCGCGTCCGACGACCGCGACCGGGCGATGCGCTATGCCGTCTACCACTGGCGCTTCTTCGAGCGGTTCGTCGGAGAGGGGACCCAGTGGCTGGCGCCTGACAACTTCCAGGAGCAGCCGGAGCCCGTCGTCGCCCTGCGCACGTCGCCCACGAACATCGGGCTTCAACTGCTGGGAATCACGAGCGCGTACGATCTCGGGCTGCTGACGCTCGGCGAGATGATCGAGCGCCTCGAGCACGTGTTCAAGACCCTCGAGCGCATGCGCCGCCACCGCGGCCATTTCTTCAACTGGTACGAGCTCGAAGGGTTGAGCGTTCTGCAGCCGGCATACATCTCGACGGTCGACAGCGGCAACCTCGCGGGTCATTTCGTCGCGCTCAAGCAGGCGTGCCGCGAGATCATCGAGAATCCACCGGATGTGCGTGCACCGCTGCGCGCGTTGACGTCCGCGCTCGCGATCACGCGAGAGGCATTTGCCGACGCTGCGAGCTCGGGGCGCGTCGGCGACCCCGCAAAATGGCAGGCGGTGTCAAAGGCGGCCGGACTGCTCAAGACGGCGCGCAGCGAGCTGGCGACGACCACCGATGATGCGGGGCTCGCGCACGTGGCGCGTGCGCTGGCCGAGGCGGACGAGGCGCTGAGCGCTGCCGGGCTCGGGCCGAAAGAAGCGCCGCAGGCGAGGGAGTGGCTGGCGTGGTCGGCTCACCTGGCCGAGCGGCACGTCGCGGAACGAACGGGACTCGGTACCGCGGCCACGCAGTCGCTGCGCGATGCCGCCGCGACCAGCGCGCTCGCCGGCGAACGGATCGAGCGGCTCGAAGCGATCGCGCTCACGGCGCATCGCTACGTGGTGGAGATGGACTTCACGTTCCTGTACGACGCACGCCGCAAGCTGTTCGCGATCGGCTACAGCGCCGACTCGGGCACGCTCGACAACTCGTACTACGATCTGCTCGCTTCCGAGGCGCGGCTCGCCAGCTACGTCGCGATCGCGAAGGACGACGTACCTGTGGAGCACTGGTTCCGGTTGGGCCGCTCGCTGACCGCGTCGTCACACGCAACGGCGTTGGTGTCGTGGAGCGGCAGCATGTTCGAGTACCTCATGCCGCTGCTCGTCATGCGGTCGTTCCCGCACACGCTGCTCGATCAGACCTATCGCGGCGCCGTGCGCCGTCAGATCGAGTACGCCGCCGAGCGCTCCGTGCCGTGGGGGATATCGGAGTCGGCGTACAACGTGCGCGACCGACACATGACGTATCAGTACCGCGCGTTCGGCGTGCCCGACCTGGCGCTCAAGCGCGGACTGGGGAAGGACCTCGTCATCGCGCCGTACGCGACGGCACTCGCGCTCTTGGTCGAGCCGCACGAGGCGATCCGGAATCTCGGCGTGCTGGAACGGGAGGGCGTGCTGGGACCGTACGGGTTCCGCGAGGCCGTGGACTACACCCGGCCCGAGCCGGGCGAGACGAAGGCCATCGTCGGCGCGTACATGGCGCACCACGTCGGCATGACGTTCGTCGCGCTCGCGAACGCGCTCGCGGACAACCTGTGGCAGCGCCGGTTTCATTCGGAACCGCTGGCGCGGGCCGTGGAGCTCGTCCTGCACGAGCGGATTCCGCGGCGCCTCGTCATGCAGGATGCCCAGGAGACGGAAGGGGAAGGAGGGCGCACGCCCATCGAGACCGAGAAGCCGGCCGTTAGGCAGATCGAGACACCGGATACGCCGCAGCCTCGCGTGGGGCTGCTCGCGAGCCTGCCGTTCACGGTGATGCTGAGCAACGCCGGCGCCGGATACAGCCGATACGAACAGCTGGCGATCACCCGCTGGCGCGCCGACGGTACGCGCGACGATCACGGGCAGTGGTGCTACGTCCGCGACGTCACGACCGACCGGGTCTGGTCGGTCACGCATCAGCCGACGGGCAAACGCGCCGACGCGTACACCGCGGCTTTCGCGACCGACCGCATCTCGTTCGGCCGCCGGGACGGCGATGTCGAGACGCGACTCGATGTGACCGTCGTCTCGGACGACATGGCGGAGGTCCGGCGCGTGACGCTCGTGAATCACTCGGGCGTCGAGCGCGAGATCGAGCTCACGAGCTACGGCGAGATCGTCCTCGCGCCCCCCGATGCGGATCGCGCGCATCCGGCCTTCGCGAACCTGTTCGTCGAGACGGAGTGGCGGCCGGCGGAGGCGGCGATCCTGGCCACGCGACGGCCGCGCTCGAGCAACGAGGCACGGCGCTGGCTCGCCCACGTCGCGGCTGTCGGCCACGAGCTGGTGGGTGACATCACGTGCGAGACCGATCGCGCCCGGTTCGTCGGGCGAGGCCGTACCGTCCGCAACCCGCTGGCAATGGAGGGGTCGTCGACGCTGAGCGGCACGGCCGGCGCGGTGCTCGATCCGATTTTCGCGCTGCGAGTGCGCGTGCGGCTCGCGCCGGGGCAGTCCGCCCGGGTCGCGTTCACGACGCTGGTCGCCGAGACCCGCGAGCGAGCGATCGAGCTGGCGGATCTCTACCGGCAACCGTACAGCGCGCAGCGCGCGCTCGACCTGTCATGGACGCGCACCCAGGTGGAGCTTCGCGATTTGGGCCTAACGCCGTCGGACGCGGCGCTCTTCCAGCAGATCGCCGGGCACCTGTTCTACTCGAACCCGCCGATGCGCGCGCCGCAGCAGGAGCTCCGAGCGAACACGATGGGGCAGCGCGAGCTGTGGAGCATCGGGCTGTCCGGCGACTGGCCGATTCTGCTGGCAACCATCGACTCGGTCGAGGGGCTTCCGACCGTCAGGCAGCTCTTGCACGCACACCAGTACTGGCGTCTCAAGGGGATGACCGTCGACCTGGTCTTCCTCGTCACGCGGCCACCGTCGTATCAGCAAGAGCTGGCCGACCAGCTGCTCGCCACGGTGATGGGCTCGAGCGAGACGCATCTCGCCGACAAGCCGGGCGGCGTCTTCATTCGTCGGGCCGACGTGCTGGGCCCGGAGCCGCTGAAACTGCTGCGCGCGACGGCGCGCGTGCACATTGCCTGCGACGGGTTGGGCCTGGGCCGCGTGCTCGACATGCCGGAGGTCGAGGAACAGCCGCCCGATGAGCTGGAGCGTCCGAGACGATTGTCGAGGTTCTCGAACCGCGACTCCGGCTTCGCGTCGTGGGACACGGGTGGACGCGGCGAAGATGGTAGCGAAGGCGTGATGAGCGCGGTGCTCTCGCGGGCGGCAGCGTACGCGCGTGACGCCGCGCTCGATCTGGCCGAGAGCTTCGAGCTTCCCGAGTTCAGAATCGGCGGCAAGGGGAATGGCGACGCCGAGAATAGAGGGAACCGGGAACCGGGAACCGGGACAGCCCGAGGGAATACAGTTCCCGGTTCCCGGTTCCCCGTTCCCAGTCATGGCCTAACGAGCAATCTCGACTACGAGATCAACCTGACGGCCGATGCGCTTCCGCCCGCACCGTGGGCCAACGTGATCGCGAACCCGGAGGCCGGCTTCGTCATCACAGAGCGCGGCGGGGGATTCACGTGGGTGGAGAACAGCTATTTCTTCCGCCTGACGCCGTGGTACAACGACCCCGTGAGCGATCCGCCGACCGAGCTCCTCTACGTGCGGGATGAGTCGGGTGTGCTCTGGTCTCCAACACCGGCCATCGCGGGCGACCGCTCATCGTACAGGGTGCGCCATGGCGCGGGGTTCACCACGTTCACGCACGAACGTGATGGAATCGGCAGCGAGCTGACCCTCAGCATGCCGCCGAAGGATCCGGTGAAGATCACGCGCCTGCGCCTGGTGAACCGGACCGACCGCTCGGCGTCGCTCGTGCTCACGAGCTTCGTCGAGCTGGCACTCGGGGTGATGCGGGAGCACACCCAGCATCAGATCGTGACCAGCTTCGATCGCGAGACGCAGGCGATCTTCGCGTCCAATTGCTTCGATGCGAGCTTCGCCGATCGGGTCGCGTTCAGCTGGATCAGTGAGCCGCTGGCCTGCTACACGGCCGATCGGCGGGAGTTCATCGGCCGCAACGGCGACCTCACGAACCCGGCGGCGCTGGCTCACGATGCGCCGCTGGCCGAGACGACGGGCGCGGCGGTCGACCCGTGTGCCGCGTTGCAGGTGAACCTCACGCTCAAGCCTAACGAAACGCGCGACGTCATCGTGCTGCTCGGCGCCGCGCGCGGCCAGGATGCCGCGCGACAGCTGATTGCCCGATACGGCTCGAGCGGCGCAGCCAATGCTGCAATCGACGCGATGGCCGACGACTGGTCGCGCCGGCTCTCGACCATCACGGTGAAGACGCCCGAGCCGTTGTTCGACGCCATGATGAACCGGTGGTCACTCTACCAGGCGTTGTCCTGTCGAATGTGGGCACGGTCGGCGTTCTACCAGTCGAGCGGCGCCTATGGCTTCCGCGACCAGCTCCAGGACGTCATGGCCTTCGTGTACCACGACCAGGCGATCGCGCGCGAGCACATCCTGCACGCCGCCTCACGACAGTTCGTCGAGGGCGACGTCCAGCACTGGTGGCATCCGCACACGGGGCGGGGAACGCGGACGCGTTTTTCCGATGACCTCGTGTGGCTGCCCTACGTCGTGGATCACTACGTGAGGATCACTGGCGATGACGCCGTGCTCGACGAGGTCGTCCCGTTCCTCCAGATGCGTCCGCTCGAGCCACACGAGCACGAGGTGTACGACCTCCCAACCGTCGCGGATGAGACGGGGTCGCTCTACGAGCACTGCCTGCGAGCGCTGCGCCACGCCTGCACGTTTGGAGCGCACGGCCTCCCGCTCATCGGCGTCGGCGACTGGAACGACGGAATGAATCGCGTCGGCATCGAGGGGAAGGGCGAGAGCGTATGGCTCGCCTGGTTCCTCAATGACACCCTCCGTGCCTTCGCGGACCACTGCGACAGCCGGGGGGATGGGGTGGCTGCCGGCGAGCTGCGCGTGCATGCGGACGCGTACGCGCGGGCTGCCAACGAGGCGGGCTGGGACGGGGCGTGGTACCGCCGCGCCTACTTCGACGACGGCGCGCCGTTAGGCTCGGCCGAAAGCGACGAGTGCAAGATCGACTCGATCGCGCAGAGCTGGAGCGTCATCTCGGCCGCCGGGGAGGTCGACAAGCGCGAGCGCGCCATGGAATCGCTCGACCAGTGGCTCGTTCGAGAGGACGCGCGTCTCATCATGTTGCTCACGCCCCCGTTCGACAAAACGTCGCACGACCCGGGATACATCAAGGGCTACCTGCCCGGGGTCCGCGAAAACGGGGCGCAATACACGCACGCGGCGCTCTGGGCGGTGCTGGCGACGGCGTTGAAGAGCGACGGCGACCGGGCGTTCCACCTGTACCAGATGATCAATCCGCTCACGCACGCGGTGACGCCGGAGGACGTGCAGAGGTATAAGGTCGAACCGTACGTGGTTGCGGCCGACGTCTACACCGCCGCCGGCCACCTCGGGCGTGGTGGCTGGACGTGGTACACGGGCTCGGCATCGTGGATGTACCGGATCGGGCTCGAGAACATCCTCGGCTTCACGAAGCAAGGTGATACGCTCACGATCGAGCCGTGCATCCCACAGACGTGGCGCGAATTCTCGCTCGAGTATCGACACGGCTCTGCGATCTACGCGATTCGCGTCACGCGGTCCGGAAAAGGTGGAGAGATCTTGCGTGTTATCGTGGATGGCGGCGAGCGCGGCGATCGAACGATTTCACTCGACGACGATGGCCGGCGTCACGAGGTGACCGTCGAGCTTGGATGATACCGAGCCCCGACGTGACTCGTAACGATTCCGCGGGTCGAGCATTCCGCTTGCCGGACAGGGTAGGACTTTGACCGTACCCAGCTTGACAATGCCTGGGCGGCGGTCGAATTAGAGGTTCCTTTCCGTTGATGATCCGGCCGGGGGACGGCCGGTGTAAATCCTCGCACTTACGAGGGCCACTCGTGGAGTTGTGTGTCTTCGGACGCCCGCGGCGGGCTCTGGGCGCCACGATCCTTCTCCTTGCAGCAATCACCCCCCTGCGGAACCCACTCGGCGCACAGCGCCGCCAGGAGTTCACGCAACAGGGATTGCTCGTCTCGCCGTTCAAGAGCGCCGACAAGAAGCTCGGCAACCACGTTGCGGACGAGGTTCGCGGGCGTGTCGAGAAGGCCGCGAACAAGCGCGAGCTGGAGGTCATCGACGAGAAGGCCATGTCGATCGCCCTCACCAACGCCGGCTACCCGTACGACATGGTTCCCGACCTCTCGCAGGTTCGCGCGCTCTCGCGCTATCTGCGGGCGGACGAATACCTGATGGGGAGCGTTGACAGAACGCCAGCCGGATTCCGGATCAGGGCCCGGTTGATCCTCGCACGCGACGTCCGGATGCAGCAGCCGTTGCCCGAGGTAGTCGACCCTGACGCCGATCGGGCGGCCGCCCGCGTCGCCGCCGCCGTGACCGAAGCGCGCCGGCAGCTCGCCCCGCAGCGCCGCTGTGAGAATCATCTACGCGAGGGTCGAACGAAGGAGGCGATTGCCGCGGCAAGCGAAGGCGTTGGGCTCTATCCGCGGTCGACGCTCGCCCGAGGTTGTCTGCTCGCGGCGCAGCTGGTCGTTGGCACGTCCGCGGACTCTGTGCTGGCGATCGCCGGCGACATGCTCCGCGTGGACTCCTCCAGCTTCTACGCGCTTCAGGGCGCGGCACAGGCGTATGATGCGCTGAAGGACAAGGATCGCGCGGCGGCCATGTGGACGCGTCTGCACGGCATCGACACCGTGGACGTCGAGCTGAGCGAGCGAATCGTGGCGGCGCTCCTGTACAACGGGAACTCGAAGAAAGCCGAGCCGCTCATCGAGCGCATCTCGAACGCGGCGCCCGATCATCTGGGGCTCATGCGTTTGCGCTGGCAGGTGCTGTTCGCGAACAAGTCGTGGAAGGAAGCGACACGCGTCGGCGGAACCCTGCTCGCCACCGACTCCGTGTCGATGAGGGACTCGACGTTCCTGCTTCGGCTCGCGACCGCGTACAAATCGAACGGCGAGTCGGTGCGCGCCGTGGAGGTCGCGGCTCGCGGGCTGCAGGCATTCCCGAAGGACCAGCGGATCTTTTCGACCTACGTGCAGCTCGTGCGCGGCGAGGCGGTCGATGGCCTAACGCGCGGGCTGGCGGCCTTCCCGCAGAACGCCGAGTTCAAGGTCATGCAGTCGCAGGACCTCAAGGTTCGCGGCAAGGCCGAGGAGTCCGTCGATGCCATGCGCGAGGCGCTCGCGCTGGACTCGACCATCGAGCATGGGCAGATCCAGCTCGCGCGTGCGCAGGCGGATCTCGGGCAGAACGACAGCGCGTACGCATCGCTCAAGCGGGCGTTGGCGGCCGGTGAAGACAGCTCGCTCGTCGCGCAGTTCGCGCTCGCCCGCGGGAATCAGCTCCTTCGTGCTGCGGGTCAGACGAAGGTGCGGGAGGACTACCTGCTGGCGATGCGATTCGCGTCGCTGGCGGACAGCGTTCGCGACACGCCGAACGCGAAGTTCCTCATGGGGATCACCGCCACCAACGTGGCGCTGAGCGCGGCGACGGAAGCGCCGAAGACAAAGGACTGCGGGCTCAGTCGGCTCGGTTTCGAGATGATCGCGATCGCGCAGCCAAACCTCGCAGCGGGCGTGGACATCGCGGCGGAGGCAGTCAAGCAGTACCAGGACTATCTCACGCAGCTCCAGCCGGTGTCGGCAAAGCAGGTCGAGGTCTTCTGCAAGGCAGGGTCGGATACGTCGGTAGTGAAGGTGCCTGGAACGGCTCACAGGTAATTGGTTCTGGAAAATGGTTACAGGTAGTCGAACCCTCGGGATGTCTCTCTCGGCGAGATGAGCGTCCCGAGGGTTCTGTAACCAACAACCAATTCCAGTAACCAGTTACCTGTTCTGTTGGGCCTTGGCCTCGCCACCTAGGTCCGCTTCCTAGAGCAAGCCGGAGCGGTTAGCCTATGTCCCAATGGCTCACCGACGAAGATTCCCGTACCTGCCGCCGCGGATCGAAGGTCTCGCGTCGCTGGCGATGAACATTTCGTGGAGTTGGAGTCGCAGCGCCCGATCGCTTTTTGCCTCGATCGACGAGCCGCTGTGGCACTTCACGCGACACAATCCAATCATGGTGCTGCGGCGCGTGCATCCCGAGCGGCTCAGCGCCGTTGCCCGCGATCCGCAGTTCCTGGCGCTCTACGATCGGCTGATGCGCAAAGCCGACCGAGAGCGTACGAGTCAGGGCACCTGGGTCGCGAATCGGTATCCCGAGCTCGTCGACCGACCGATCGCGTACTTCTGCGCGGAGTTCGGGTTACACAACTCCGTGCCGATCTACTCCGGCGGCCTGGGAGTCCTGGCCGGCGACCACTGCAAGGCGGCATCGGACCTTGGGGTCCCACTCGTCGGTGTAGGCCTGTTCTACACGAAGGGCTACTTCGACCAGCACCTGCGGCTCGATGGATGGCAGGAGGATTCCGACGAGCAGTTCGACCCCACGAGCGGGCCACTCGAGCAGGTCTTCGGGCCCGGGCAGAAGCCATGGCTCGCGGTGGTGAACACGCACGGGCGTGACATTCATGTCGGCGCGTGGCGGATGATGGTGGGGCGTGTTCCGGTGTACTTCCTCGACACGAACCTCGAGGAGAACGAGCCGCAGGATCGCGAGCTCGCCAGTAAGCTCTACGCCGGCGGTCCTGATCTGCGACTGCGCCAGGAATGGATTCTCGGCGTCGGAGGAGTACGAGTGCTGCGCGCCGTGGGCATCGAGCCGCGCGCGTGGCATGCGAACGAGGGCCATGCCGCCTTCATGCTCGTGGAGCGCGTGCGCGAGCTCGTGATCGCCGGGATGGACTTCGACGAGGCGACGCGGCGCGTGCGCGCAACGAGCGTGTTCACGACGCACACGCCGGTACCGGCGGGGCACGACGCGTTCGAGATCGACCAGGTGGCGAAGTGCACGGGGCCGATCTGGGAGGAGATGAAGGTCCCGCGCGAAAAGGTCCTCGAGATCGGACGTCACCCGGTCGAGAACCACGGGCAGTTCCACATGACCGTGGCCGCCATCCGGCTCTCGTCGCACGTGAACGGCGTCGCGAAGCGACATGGCGAGGTGTCGCGTGACATCTGGCGCACGCTGTGGCCGGAGCGTCCGGCCGACGCGGTGCCGATCGGCCACATCACGAACGGCGTGCACCTCGCGACGTGGATGGCGCGCGACGTCATGGAGCTCCTGGACAGGCACCTCGGAAAGAACTGGGGGAGTCGGCTCGACGAGCCGGGCTTCTGGGACTGCGTGCTGTCGATCGATGACGGCGAGCTCTGGCGAGTGCATCATCGAATGAAGCGCGCGCTCATGGGATTCATTCGAGAGCAGGCGCGGCGGCGGTGGGCCCGGCAGTGGAAGGAGGCGGCGCACGTCGTCGGCGCAGGGACGCTGCTGGACCCGAACGCGCTCACGATCGGGTTCGCGCGGCGGTTCGCCACCTACAAGCGCGCGAGCCTCATCTTCGAAGACCTCGAGCGGCTGCGCGAGCTGCTGACCAATCAGCGCCGGCCGGTGCAGCTTATCTTCGCTGGAAAGGCGCATCCGTCGGACAATCCGGGCAAGGAAGTCCTCCAGACGGTCTATAACTTCAGCCGCGACCCGAGTCTCGAGGGGCGGGTGGCCTTCATCGAGGACTATGACCTGCACGTTGCGCACGTCCTGGTGCAGGGTGTCGACCTCTGGATGAATCTGCCGAGGGTGCCGATGGAGGCGAGCGGCACGAGCGGGATGAAAGCGGCACTGAACGGCGTGCCGCATCTCTCGACGCTCGATGGCTGGTGGCCCGAAGCATTCGACGGGTTGAACGGTTGGGCCATTCCGACCGCTGCGCGCGGTACGGATGCGGATCGCGAGGACGTGGAGCGGCTGTACATTCTGCTCGAGCGCCACGTGGTCCCGTTGTTCTACGATCGGAACGAAGACAACGTACCGGTTGGCTGGGTGCAAAAGATGAAGCACGCGCTGCGCGTGTCGGGCTCTTTCTTCACGGCCCGCCGAATGCTGCAGGACTACGTGACCAAGTACTACGTGCCCGCCGTGCTCGGAGACCCGACGGCGGATGATCCGCCGACGGCGTAACTGGGAATACCGGGAGGAGGCCGATGGGCGAAGAACGCGGCGATACGCCTGCCATGGCCGAAGGCAGTGAGGAGAGGACCGCGTACAATGCGGGCGCGAGCGCACCGCCCGCACCCGTGAGCGGCGTCCTGGGCGCACCGTCGCAGAAATCGGCGGCCCCGTCGGCGCCCACGCCACTCAAGACTAACGACGGGCGCGTCGTGTCGGTGGTGCATATCGTCGCGGAGCTGGCACCGTTCGCTCGAACCGGCGGATTGGGTGAGGCGGTGAAGAGCCTGGCCGAGTTCCAGAGCGCCTCCGGCATACCGACGGCCATCATCATGCCGCTCTACCGGCAGGTGCACGCCGTCGCGCCGAATCTCGAGCAGGTCGGAGAGCCGTTCATGGTGCAGCTCGGACCGCACCAGGAGCAGGCGAGGCTCTGGCAGATCACGCCCGACCGGCGAGCGCGCGGGCGCCCACGCGTCTACTTCGTGGACCATCCCCATTTCTTCGATCGGCCAGGCCTGTACGGCGAGAATGGGTACGACTATCCCGATAATCCTCGCCGGTACGCGTTCTTCTCGCTTGCCGCGCTCACCGCGGTGCAGCGCATCGCACCGAACCCGCCGGTGATCCTGCATGCGCACGATTGGCACGCCGCGCTCGCCTCGGTGTACCTGCGCACGTATTTCATGGGTGACCCGTTCTACCGGCAGATTCGCACGGTCCTGTCGGTGCATAACGCGGGGTTCCAGGGGCAGTATCCGGCGCGCACGATGGTCGATGTCGGGTTGCCGTGGGAGCTGTTCACGTTTCGGCATCTCGAGTGGTACGATCGGATGAATTTCCTGAAGGGCGGGCTCACGTTCTCCGACATGGTGACGACGGTGAGCCCGACGCACGCGCACGAGCTCCGCACGCCATTCGGTGGCTTCGGGCTGCACGACACCTTCATCGGGTTGCGCGACCGGTTCGTCGGGATCGTCAACGGCATCGATCAGCGCGTGTGGGACCCGGCGACCGACAAGCAGATCACGGCGCACTACACGGCGGACACGCTCGAGGTGAAGAAGAAATGCAAGGCGTCGCTGCAGCGTGCGTTCGGGCTCAAGCAGCGGGCCGGCATCCCGATCTTCGCCATGAGCGCGCGCCTGACGTACCAGAAGGGGCTGGAGCTCATTCTCGGGTACAACGACTACTTCGCGCTCGACGCGCAGTTCCTGTTCCTCGGCGCCGGCGACCCGCGCTACATGGAGGAGTTGACGGAGCTCGCGGGCCGAGCGCCCGGTCGCATCGCCTGTGAATTCAACTTTACCGATCGGCTCGAGCACCGCCTCATGGCTGGCGCCGACATGTGTCTCATGCCGTCGCAGTACGAGCCGTGCGGACTCACGCAGATGCGTGCCCAGCGCTACGGCACCATCCCCGTCGCGCGTCGGGTTGGCGGCCTTGCCGACACCATCGAGGACGGCGTGACGGGATTTCTCTTCGACGGCTACACGTCCGAGGAGTTCATGAACGCCGCGGTGCGGGCGCTCGACATCTATCACGACCCCGAAGCGTGGCGCGGCATGATGCGTGAGGCGATGTCCCGCGATTTCGGGTGGGAGCGGTCGGAATCCCGATACCGCGACGTCTACCGACGAGCGCTGGGAGTCGCGGTGACGGTGTGACGTTCGGTCGTTCCTTCTCCTTGTCTGACCCCGTCCACATTGCGCATGGACTTCGTCTTGACGCTTCACAGCCATCTTCCGTACGTGATCAATCACGGACGGTGGCCGCATGGGAGCGACTGGATCACCGAAGCGGCGATCGACACGTACCTGCCGCTCCTCGACGTGCTGCACGGGCTCGACGCCGAAGGCGTCGAGGCGCCGCTCACGATCGGGTTCACGCCGGTGCTCGCCAACCAGCTCGCGAGCGACGCGTTTCGCCGTGAGCTCGAGCGGTACTTCGAGCAGCGCCTGACCCATTGCGACGAAGCGCCGGCGTCGCTCGCGCAGACGGGGGACACGCACCTCATCCCGCTGGTGGACTACTGGCGCGAACGTCTCATCCGGCTCCGCGCGCTGTTCCGGTCGATCGACGGCGACATCGTGGCCGTCGTTCGCGACCTCGAGCAGCGCGGGCGCCTCGAGGTCATTGGGTCCGCGGCGACGCACGCGTTCCTCCCACTGCTCGCGCGCGATGAGAGCATCGAGCTCCAGCTCGACGTCGGCCAGCGCGAGCACCGACGCCTTTTCGGGCGCTCGCCGCGCGGATGCTGGGTGCCGGAGTGCGCCTACCGCCCGCGCGGCCCGTGGAAGCCGCTGCCTAACGCCCCGGACAGCGCAGAGCGTCCGGGGATCGAGGAATACCTGGCCTCGGCCGGCTTCCGTTTCTTCTTCGCCGACGCGCACATGGCCCGTGCGGGGAGCCCGCTCGGGCTGTACGGCCAGGTCGTGGCGAATGAGCTCGAGCACGTCGTCTCACCCGACGCGCAGTGGGAGGCCACGCGCACGCCGTACCGCGCGTACCGCGTGACATCGGCGTACACCACCGAAACCGTGGCCGCGTTCATCCGCGATCCGGAGTCGTCGGCGCAGATATGGAGTCGTCATCAGGGATATCCTGGCGACGGCCGCTACCTCGAGTTCCACAAGATCCGATGGCCCGGTGGGCTCAAGCTCTGGCGTGTGACCGGCAACGACGTCGATCTTGGCCTGAAGGAGCCGTACGATCCCGCGACAGCGAGCGCCATGACGTCCGCGCACGCCGCACACTTCGCGAGCCTGCTTGCCACGATAGCGACGACGAACCCGGCCCACCGGCGAGGCGTGGTCGTCGCGCCGTTCGATACCGAGCTCTTTGGCCACTGGTGGCACGAGGGCCCCGAATTTCTCGGCAACATCTACCGGACGCTCCGGCTTCAGCCCCATGTGAGGCCCGTGTCCGCCTCGCAGCACCTCGCGACCTACCGGCCCCGCAACGGCGTCAGACTGAGCCCCGGCTCGTGGGGGGCGAACGGTGACTACACCATGTGGCTGAACTCCCAGACCGCATGGATGTGGCCGAGGATCTGGAAGCTCGAGGAGCGGTTCTGGACGATGGCGCGTGAGGCGATCGAGCTGCCGGCCGCCCACGAAGCGCTGGCCCAGGCCGCGCGCGAACTGCTGCTGGTGCAGTCGTCGGACTGGCAGTTCATCATCTCGACGGGCGCGGTCGCGGACTATGGCATCCGCCGGTTCAATGGCCACGCCGATGCGTGTGACCGGCTGTTCGGCGCCATCGAGGCCGGTCTGGCGACGGGCGACCTAACGAATGCCACGAACCTCGCCCGCGAGCTGAGCGTGCAGGACGATCTGTTCCCGAGCGTGTTGGAGTCGGTGGGAGCCGTATTGAAGGGAAGCGTGAAACGGGAAACGGGAAACGGGGAAAAAGCGGCGAACCCTCACGATGCTCATCTTGTTTAGAGGGACGTCCCGAGGGTCTTCCGTTTCCCGTTTCCCGTTTCCCGTCTCCCGCTAGTTATGCGCTCCATCGTCATCCACGGCCACTTCTACCAGCCACCGCGGGAAAACCCGTGGCTGGAAGAGATCGAGCGGGAAGCTTCCGCCGCGCCTCACCACGACTGGAACGCGCGCATCGAGCAGGAATGCTACCGCCCGGTCGTCGCAGCCCGCGTCCTCGGCCCGGATGGACGCATCACCCGCATCGTGAACACGCTCGAGCACATCAGCTTCAACTTCGGGCCGACGCTGCTCGAGTGGCTCGAGGTTGCGGCGCCCGACACCTACGCCCGCGTGCTCGACGCCGACCGCAGGAGCATCGCGCGTCTCGGCTACGGCAACGCCATTGCCCAGCCGTACCACCACGCGATCCTCCCGCTCTCGAGCCGCCGGGACAAGGTCACCGAAGTTCGCTGGGGGATCGCCGACTTCCGGCGTCGGTTCGGGCGCGATCCCGAAGGCATGTGGCTGCCCGAGACCGCGTGCGACGATGAGACGCTCGACGTGTTGGCTCAGGAAGGGATGCGGTTCACGATCGTCGCCCCGGGACAGGTCCGGTCCGTGCCTAACGACGGGCATCCGGGGCGGTACACCACGGCCAATGGCCGCACGATTGCGCTCTGCATCTACGACGGCGACATCTCGCACGGGATCGCGTTCGGCAGCCTGCTGGTCGACGCACACGTCTGGGCCAGGCGGATGCTCGCGCGCTCGGAACGCCGGCACACGCCGCGCGATTCCGCGCACGCCGCCGTCGAGGCCGGGCACTGGGAGCCGGCCCCGGAGAGTGACGGGGGCACCCGGCCCCTCACCACGGGCGAATTTCTCGGCGTGACGGCGACCGGCGAGCCTGCGCCACGCCGGACCCGACACCGCCTGCTTTCGGCAGCTACCGACGGCGAGACGTACGGTCACCACCACCGATTCGGCGAGATGGCGCTCGCGCGCGTCGTGCTCGAGCTCGAGGCAACGAGTGGCGTGCAAGTCGAGAACTTCGCGTCCTTCCTCGCGCACCATCCCGCAACGGAGGACGTCGAGATCGTCGGGCCGAGCGCGTGGAGCTGCGCTCACGGGGTGGAACGGTGGCGGTCGAACTGCAGCTGCCGCATGCGCGGGGGCACCAGCCAGGAGTGGCGCACCCCCCTGCGGGACGCGATCGCCTCGCTTGCCGACGGGCTGCACGAGATCTACGAGCGCGACGCCGCGCGCTATTTCGACGACCCGTGGGCGGTTCGCGACGCGTACGGCGAAGTCGTCGCGACGCCCGAGAAGATCGATTCGTGGGTGGCCGCTCGACTCAAGCCGCCCACGCACGCGGATTCGTCGGTCGACGCAGACACCCGGTTCCCGGTTCCCGGTTTCCCGGTTCCGCCCAGTCCGCAGTCTTTGCTAGAGATGGAACGCGGCGCGCTCCGGATCTTCACGTCGTGCGCCTGGTTCTTCGACGATATCGGCGGGCTCGAGCCGATCGAAGTCCTCCGCTATGCCGCGCGTGCCATCGAGCTCGCGGGTCCCGCGGGCGTGCCGCTCGAGGCAGCGTTCGTGGCCCGCCTCGCCGATGCGAAAAGCAACGATCCTGGGATCGGAACCGGCCGGGACGTCTACCTGACGATGGCCAAGCCGACGCTCGATCAGTTCGCCCGCCTGGCCGCGTCAGTTGCGGCGGTGCGCGCGATCGACGGCGACGATCCGCGCGCGCTCGAGGTGAGCCGCGCACTCGACGTTCGAGCGAACGATGGGTCGGTCACGATCCACCAGCACCGCAGTGGCGAGCGGAAGACCTACGCGGTGACCGTGAGCGGCCTGCCCCAGGAGAGCGCCGCGGCAGCCAACGGGAGCGCCTCGGGGTGGTCGCCGTCACTCATCTCCGCTCAGGTCAGCGACCCGCCCGCCGACGTGTCGCTCGCGGAGATGACGGAGCGGCAGCGCGCCGTCGTCGAGGATGCGATCCGGCGGCGACTCGTGGTGGCCGCATTCGGTGACGAAGCCCCGTGCCTCGACCCGCGGCAGACCGCGGCGCTGCTCTCGCACGCGATCGTCGACGCGGTCACCCGGCTTGGCCACGACGGCGCGCGGAGCCTAACGAGGTTACGCGCCCTGCTCGATCTGCTCGAGATCGAGCGGCTTCACGTGCCGTTCGACGCGCAGACCCGGTTCTACGACGCGTTTCTCGCCGACGGACGCTTGCCGCCGGATGACGAGATCGCGGGGCTCGCGACCCGCCTGGGGTTTGCGAAGCCCGGGCAGACCTGACTCACGCACGAACCGCTCGTCTCCGATCGTCCGGACTTCACCGAGTCCACATAGACGGTGCATCGCGGCAAAGTGGAAGCCGAACGCGGCTACACTTTTTCTCGCGGCTCGGTACTGCCAATCCAGCTTGACATTAGCCATCCCGAATATACAAGTTAGACAATCCTAAATATTGTATGAACCTGAACTAACTCGGCCCCGCGCCGGGTGCGCCTATGCTCCGCCGTTCGCTCCGTCGGCTCGCCTCGGTTGGTTATCTGCTCTCCCTGGCAGTGGGCTGCGGCGACCTTGCGACCGAGTCTCCGGACAACGGCGACGTGCTCGACGCATCGGTCCCGGGTCTGACCGCGCCCGAGCTTGCTGCCTTCGCTCGCGGCGACGCGGAGTTCGCGCGCCGGTTCGCACCCTCTACGGGCCTCGGGCCGATCTTCAACAACGTCTCGTGCGCCTCGTGCCACAGCGGCGACGGCCGCGGTCAGTTGAGGAACGCGCTCCAACGGATCGGCACCGTCGAGAACGACATGCTCCGCTCCATCGGTGGGCCTCAGATTCAGGACAAGGCGATTCCTGGTGCGATCGCGGAGACGTTGCCGAGGGGGCACCCGGTTTCGGTGCGCCTCCCGCCACCGGTGTTTGGCGCGGGACTCATCGACGCGATACCCGAGGCAACCATTCTGTCCCTCGCCGACCCCGACGATCGCGACGGCGATGGCATATCCGGTCGGCCCAACTGGGTGACGCCTGCGGATTACGCGCTGCCTAACGTCACGACGAGCTCCGCCGGGCAGCGTATCGGCCGGTTCGGGAGAAAGGCACAGACATCGTCCATCCTCGAGCAGACGGTCGAAGCCTACCATCAGGACATGGGCATCACGTCGGACTTCCGCCCTCGAGAAAACCACAACCCGTTGTCGAGCGTGCCAGTGGAGGCTGCCGACAGGGCGGTCGATCCCGAAATTCCGACCGCGACGGTGCTCGCGGTGGTGCACTACCTTCGCACGCTGGCGCCGCCGCGACCCGGAGCAGAAACCGACCAACGCCGGCAGGGCAGGGAGCTCTTCACGTCGACAGGCTGCGCGAGTTGCCACACCCCGTCGCTCGTGACCGGACCCAGCGAGATCGCTGCGCTGTCCAACAGGTCGGTCGAGCTCTACTCGGACCTCCTGCTGCATGACATGGGTGACGCGCTCGCCGACAATCGCCCGGACGGGAGTGCGACCGGCCGCGAATGGCGCACGACGCCGCTGTGGGGAATTCGGCTGATGCGACGGTTTCTCGACGGGCAGGCGCTCCTGCTGCACGACGGCCGCGCGAGAACCGTCACCGATGCGATTCTTCTGCACGGTAGCGAGGCGAAGGCGGCACGTGACGCGTTCGCGGCCCTGAGCGACGCGCAGCAACGCACGCTCATCGACTTCGTGGAGTCGCGATGAGCCATCACGTGCGAGGTCCCGCCAAAGGGGTCGCGTCGAACCCGCCGTGCATTGGTCGGCGAGAGTTCGTCGAGCGATCGATAGGAACGATGCTCGCCGCCGCCGCGCTCGGAGGCTGTGCGTCACTCGTGACGCGCACCGTCGCGCCCGTCGATGGCGCGCTTCACCTTGCGCTCGTCCATTACCCTGAGCTCACCGCGGAGGCGGGATCGCTCAAGGTCATCGCCGAGGGCGCGTCGGACCCGATCTACGTGCTCGCTCTCGGGCATCGTCGCTTCACGGCACTGTCGCCAATCTGCACACACCTGGGCTGCACCGTGGAGATCGAGGAGTCACGGCTCGTGTGCCCCTGCCACGGCTCGAACTACGATCGCGAAGGACGCGTGTTGCGAGGGCCGGCCGAACATCCACTCGCCCGGTATCCGGTGGAGCTCACGGCCGATGACGTGTTGATCATCACGCTTCGGCCGGGCGCCTGATGCGCATCGTTAGGTGCCACAGGTCCGTGCTCGCGCTGCTCGCGGCGATGGCAACGGCAGCCGCGCCCGCCGCCGCGCAGCGCGACACGACCGCGCGAGACACGACCGAGCCTCCGTTCGTGCGCGGAGGGGTCTACGACAAGCCATTCCTGACGCGCCTCGGCGGCCGGACCGCCCTGGGCGGATACGCCGAGGTTCACGCTCGGCTGGAACGTGTCGACGGCCAGCGCGATGATTCGGGGTTCGAGGCCAAGCGGTTCAATCTCTTCACGAATGCCCGAGTGAGCGACTTCGTGCGCATCGGGGCGGAGGTCGAGTTCGAGGACGGGGCCAGCGAGATCAAGCTCGAGTACGCAGCCATCGACCTGCGCATTCACCCGTCGCTGACGCTTCGCGGCGGCATGCTGCTCGTGCCGTTAGGCCGGTTCAACCTGTCTCACGACAGCCCGCTCAACGAGTTCACGGATCGTCCGCTGGTTTCCACCGAGCTGTTGGGCGTAGCGCTCTCGGAACCGGGCCTTGGCGCGTTCGGCCAGTTCGGCTTCGCGCGGACGAGTCGGCTCACGTACGAGGCGTACCTCACCAACGGCTTTCACGACGGGCTCATATTGGAGTCGGAGGAGGGCACGCGCATTCCGCTCGGACGCGGGAACCTCGAGGACAACAACGGAAAGCCGGCAATCGTCGCCCGCGTTGCCGTCAGCCCGGCTCGGCCCATCGAAGTCGGTGTCTCCGTCCATCATGGGGCCTACAACGTATCAAGCGAGGAGGGAATCCAGGTCGACGAATCGCGCGATCTCACGATCGGAGTGCTGGATGCGGAGCTGCACGCACTGGGCATGCAGTTCGCCGGTGAGGCGGCGCTGGCTGCCATCGACATCCCGCCGAGCCTGACGGGGATCTACGCATCGCGGCAGCACGGCGTGTACGCGGAAGCGGTCCGCAGCTTCGGCCGGGGCCTGGTGCGCACGATGCCCTCCTCGAGCTTCGCGGCCAAGCTGCGGTTCGACTACGTCGATTTCGACGCCGAGCGAAGCGGGCAGAGCACGGCGCAGGTGACGTTAGGCGCGAACTTCAGGCCGACGCAGGACTCCGTGCTCAAGCTCGACTACGTCCGGGGTCGTTCGCGCGACGAGTTCAACAACCGCGTCGATCACGCGTTTCTGCTGTTCTCCATCGCGACCTACTTCTGACCGCCGGTTGCGCGGCGGCGCAAAGGGCCGGAGTTTCACGGGTCGAACGCCGCTGGACCCCGAAGCCCAATTCCCGCGATGGCTCAGCTCTCGAATCGTGCCCTCAACCGCGCGTTGCTCGCCCGGCAGATGCTGCTCGAGCGGCACAAGGGATCGGCGCTCGATGCCATCGAGCGACTCGTGGGGCTGCAGGCGCAGGTCGCACGTCCGCCATTCGTCGGACTGTGGACTCGGCTTCGGAGCTTCGACCGCCGCGAGCTGGCGACAGCGCTTCACGACAGGCGCGCGGTCCGTGTGACTGCCATGCGCGGCACGCTGCACGTGATGACGACGGCGGACTATGTCGCGATGCGAGGCACCATGCAGCCGATGCTCACGCGCGGCATGCAGGCGGTCCTGCGCGGGCGTGCCGCGCTGCTGGAGATGGAAGCGCTCGAGGTGGAGGCGAGGAAGTTCTTCGGCAAGTCGGCTGCGACGTTCGATGCGCTGCGCGATCACCTCTCGGCGAGATTTCCCGACGCCGATGTGCGCGCGATGGCGTACGCGATCAGGACCCATGTCCCGCTCGTGCAGGTGCCGACGGAAGCGGCGTGGGCATTCCCCGCAGCCGCGGACTTCGCGCTCGCGGATCGATGGCTGTCGACGAAGGTCTCGACTTCCCCGACGAGCCCGGAAGCGCTCGTGCTCCGTTACCTCGCCGCCTTCGGCCCCGCGACGCCTTCGGATGCGCAGGCATGGTCGGGATTCCCCGCACTCCGCGAGGTCTTCGACTCGCTGAGGCCGTCGCTCGTGACGTTTCGCGATGAACGAAACCGCGAGCTCTTCGACCTGCCCCATGCCGCCAGGCCCGACGAGGACATCGAGGTTCCGGTCCGGTTCATTCCGGACTTCGATAACCTCGTGCTCTCGCACCACGACCGATCGCGCATCATGGCGGAAGCCCATCGCGGTCGGGTCACGCTCAAGAACTTGCAGGTGCGCGCGACGTTTCTCGTCGACGGCTTGGTCGCCGGCACATGGAGATCGGAACGAAAGCGAACAGCGGCGGTATTGGTCATCGAGCCGTTCGGCACCATCCCGAAGCGCGTGAAGGCCGCGCTCGAGGAGGAGGGTGACGCGCTCCTCACCTTCCTCGAGGAGGACGCGAAGGAACGCGAGGTACGCTGGGCATCGTGACATGACAGCCCGCACGGGCGGGCAGTCGGGAGGCTGGATGGAACTGTCACTCCGTCGGTGGAAACCGGGCCAGCTGTTGCTTGGCTGGGCTGCATATTGGGCAGGTCTCGTCGGCGTGACGCTCTCGCCGGCGATCGGCGCCACGTGGCGCGCGACACATCTGCCGGACGGCCACGGCAGCGTGTCCGCGAGCTTCGAAAATACGAACCTCACCTATACGGTCATCGAGGACGGCGTGAAGACGTGGGTGGGCACGACGTCCATGACCACCGCGCTGTTGTGGGTCGTCGGGCCGCCGCTTCTGCTCTGGCTGGTGTGGCTCATCGTCCGCGAACGGCCAGCCAATGAACGACGGTCTGTTGCAGGCGGGGTGTCCACCCCGGGGGCATTGCCCGAGGGATCCGCGCCGGCGGAGGAGTGGCGAGTGCGGCGCGACGACCGCGCACCAGCCGAGCGCGGTCGCGTGACGACACCGAACCCCTAACGCGCTGCTTCCACGTCCGTTTCGCGTCGCGAGGGGAGCGAAAATGCGAACACGGATCCTTTTGCGGGAAACTCCGCCCACGCCTGGCCGCCGAGGCCACCAACGGTGTCGCGGATGATGCTGAGCCCGAGACCAGTGCCCTCGACGTCCGGCATCGACGCTTCGTGGGCACGGAAGAATCGCTGAAAGAGCCGTGCACGCGCGTCGGCGGGCACGCCAACGCCGTTGTCCGCGACCTCGACGACCACCTCACTCTTGCCGTCGTCTCGCGTGACGACGCGGCCCCGAACCTCGACCCACCGGTCGTCCGAGCTCGGGTCGGCGTACTTGATCGCGTTGGCGAGCAGGTTCGTTAGGCAGAGCTCGACCGCCGCCGCGCTCACCTCGACCGGGGGCAGATCCGGAGCGATCCGTACCGTCACCGACCGGGCCTTTGCCGCGGAGCGGACCTGACGCGCGGCTTCCTGCGCCGCCTCCGGGAGCTGCACGTGCCGCTGCTGCCGGCTGTCGAGTGTGACGCCCGTCAGGACGAGCAGGTTGTCGAGCACCGTGCGCATGCTTTCGACGTTGCGGAGCACGACGCCATTGAGTCGATGCCATTCATCCGGATCGATCTCCGGCATGTCCATGATCTGCGCCGCTCCGAGCACCGCACCGATCCGGTTGCGGAGCTCGTGGGTGAGTGCGCGGTTGAACGTCCGGAGGCGTTCCTCCCGCTCCGCGACCTGTGCCCGGGCGAGCATGAGGAACTGCGTCGTGGTCGCCTGCTGAATGACGGCAATCGCCTGGAACAGCCGGGTGGCGCACACAACCAACTCCGCGCGCGTGCAACTCGCGTCGATCTCGCTGACGGCCTCCGAGAGGAACTGGAACAGGATGCCGCCAAGGATCTCGTATTCCTTGAGGAGCTGGTGCTCGTCGAATCCCTGGCTGTGGCGCAGCGCGCCGAGCTCCATTGCCTTGGCGATCACGGGCGTCTCGGCGAGGACGGGCCGGGCCGGGTCCTCGATATAGTCCGCGATGCCGAGGAGGAGCAGCGGGACGTGATCGATGAGATCGTCGGATGGGAAGATCCGGTTGGGCGTCAGGGAAACCCGGTCCGCGATGCGCAGAAGCCACCGGCTCGTGAGAGCGTCGCGGTGGTCGCGGAGCCGTTCGGCGAGCGCGACGGCGAGCGGGCAATCGGTCGTGCTGGCGTCCATAAGACAGGGGCTCCCGGGGCGTGGCCAGAACGTCGAAAACGTAACGCCGGGACGCGGCGGCGATAGGAGGATTGGCGGTCCGAGGCGGCGGCCAGCAGCACCCGCCGGTCGGTCTTGTTGCGTGGTGGCTACGCGTGTCGCCTTCGCGCGCCGACTCGCTGGTGTCAAGACCGGGGTTGAGGGCGGATTCAGGCGCCTAACGTACGGCGGGCCAGGTTCGGGGCATCGGAACGCTCCGTGCCTTCTCCCTGGGCGCGTCACCTTCCTCGACGCTCGGTGGCATAACGGGGAGGTGCGGTGTGGAGCACGGAATGCCCTCCCGACGGGCGCCTCCCCGTGCGGAACTCCACCCGCATCTCCTCCGTGCCGTGCTCGACTAGATTGCGCGGCGTGACACCTCGACGTATCGCCCTCTGGCCGCGCATTCGCGGCCGCCGCGCGCGGGGATCGCTCGTGACCCTGCCGGACGTGGTCAGTCCCGAGCTCGGCAACAGCCGGGATCTCGTCCTCTGGTTACCGCCCGGCTACGCTCGCTCCGAGCGCCGCTACCCCGTCATCTACATGCATGACGGCCAGAATCTTTTCGACCCGAGGACGAGCTACGCCGAGCCGTGGCGGGTGGACAGAGCCATGGAACGTGCGAGCGCGGGTTCGGTGGACGCGATCGTCGTCGCCATCCCGAATCAGGGGATCGAGCGCATCGACGAATATTCGCCGTTCGTGGATGCGAGGGCTGGCGGCGGCAAGGGCGATCGCTATCTCGATTGGTTGATTGGGACCGTGAAGCCGCTCGTCGATGACCGGTTCCGAACGCGGCCCGAACGGGCGCACACAGGAATGGCCGGTTCGTCCATGGGCGGGCTCATTACGCTGTATGCCTATCTGCGGGATCCGGCGGTCTTCGGATTCGTCGGAGTCATGAGCCCCTCGCTCTGGTTTGCCGGTCGCTCCATTTTCTCGACGCTCGCCGAGTCGCCGCACATTCCCGGGCGCATTTACCTGGATATCGGCGCTCGAGAGGGAAAGGGGGCGCTTGACGACGCGCGGCGCTTGCGCGACTTGCTGATCGAGAAGGGCTACGCGCCCGGGTCAGAGCTACGGTGGGTCGAGGATCCTCGCGGTCACCATAACGAGGTCGATTGGGGTCGCAGGTTCACCGACGCGGTGATGTTTCTGTTGAAGTGACGTGCGGCTGTGGAGATGTCGTGCTGGTTTTTCGATTTCCCGTATCCCGACTTGTCCCGAGCGTTAGCGAAGGATCGCTCCGATTCCCGAGACAATGCATCACGAACACGCCGGTTGGCACAGCCCGTCGCTCAACAGGTACATGCACCTTCAGGTGTTCGGTCACGCGGGGGCGCGCGTGCTCGCGTTCCCGACGACGATGGGCACGCACAGTGAGTGGCCGGATCGGCGCATGCACGAGGTGCTGCGCGAGCATCTCGACAACGGCTGGATTCAGCTATACTGCCTCGACCAGGTGCACGACGAGAGCTGGTACGCGAAGCACCTCCATCCCGGCGCGATGGCGTGGCGTCATCTGCAGTATCTCAACTACGTTGCCGAGGAAGTGTTGCCGTTCTCGCGGAGCAGGAACGACAACCCGTTCGTGATCACCACGGGGGCGAGCTTCGGCGCGTACCACGCCGCGAGCTTCGGGTTCCGGTACCCGGAGCGAGTGAATCGCATCATCGGGATGAGCGGCAACTACGACATCAAGCGCTTCACGGGCGGCTACTCGGACGACAACGTGTACGCGTGCAACCCGTTCGACTTCATGCAGCACGAGCACGATCCGGGACGACTCGCCGCATTCCGGGCGCAGGATCTCATCTTCGCGATCGGTGACGGCGACCCCATGTACGAGAACAATCGTGCGTTCTCCGGGATCCTGTGGAGCAAGGGGATCGGCAACGCGCTGCGCGTGTGGAATGGGTGGGCGCACGACTGGCCGTACTGGGAAAGCATGATCCGACAATACATCGGTGGCCACGACTAACCACAACAGCATCACTGGTAACTGGTGACTGGAATTGGTTACAGGTAATCGAACCCTCGGGACGCGTCTCGTGGCGAGAAGAGCATCCCGGGGTTCAAATAACCAATAACCCGTACCAGTAACCTGTTCTGTTGCGCACTCTGCTAACGTTAGGCAATCATGGCTAAACGCACCAAACCAACCCGGGCGTACCGCGTCGGCCTGATGGTCGGCCGGGAGTGGTCGTTCCCGCCGGCGTTCATCGAGGAAGTGCACAAGCGCGACGCGGGCGTCACGGTCGACTTCGTGAAGATCGGCGCGCCGCACCACGACGACCCCGTGGCGTACGACGTGATCATCGATCGCATCTCGCACGAGGTGCCGATGTACCGGTCGTTCCTCAAGCACGCCGTGCTGGCCGGGACGACCGTCGTGAACAACCCGTTCATGTGGACGGCCGATGACAAGTTCTTCGGCGCGTCGCTCATCGCGAGGCTCGGCGTGGCGAGCCCGAAGACAGTAGTGCTGCCTAACAAGCAGTACGTCCCCGGCATCAAGCACGACGAGAGCCTGCGCAACCTCGAATTCCCGCTCGACTGGCAGGCGATCGTCGAGTACATCGGCCTGCCGTGCATCCTGAAGGATGCGCACGGCGGTGGCTGGCGCGATGTCTATGTCTGCCGGTCGCGCGACGAGCTGATCCACCACTACGACACGTCGGGCCTCCTGACGATGATCGTGCAGGAGTTCATCGAGTGGGAGCACTTCGTGCGCTGCATGTGCCTCGGCCAGGAGGAGATCCTGCCGATGAAGTACGACCCGCGGGCGCGGAAGTACATCGTGGAGCACGAGCACCTGTCGCCGGCGCTCGGCGCGCGCATCGTGAAGGACGCGACGACGATCGTCAAGGCGTTAGGCTACGACATGAACTCGATCGAGTTCGCGGTGCGCGGCGGCGTTCCCTACGCGATCGACTTCATGAACCCGGCGCCGGACATGGACATCAATTCGCTGACGCCGGAGTATTTCCAGTGGGTGGTGACGCACATGGCCGACATGGCGATCGGCCTGGCCAGGAAACCGCGGAAACAGGCGAAGGAGTTGAAGTGGAGTACGGCGTTCACGGCTGGTCGGGCTTGATAAGCGTATGAGTTGACGGACGGCAGCGCACTGAAGCCGGCAGTGGGCTGTTGGCAGTAGGCAGAGGGCAGAGGTGAAACCGCGATGCCCAGCGCCGTCGCTGCAATCTGCCACCTGCTACCTGCCGTCTGCCTGCTTCACTGTGCTGCCGTCTGCCGTCTCTCGGTCCCTCGCCGTCAAAGTCTGCGAACCGAAATGGGGACAGGTAAAGGATGCTGGACGCGATCTCCGCCTATCACGACCTCCTCGGCGACGACCAGCTGGCCGCCGACTCACAGGCCATGCTCACTGACCAGCTCCGCCGGCACGGGCTGGTCTTCGGCGGCCGGGCGCTCTGCACCGTGCTCCGGCCACGCCTAACGAATCACGGGCGGCACACGTGGCTCGAGCAGCGCGTCCGCCTCCTCATGCGGGTCTTCGCCAAAACCTACGCCGCCGCCGTCGCCAGCCGCGAGTTCCGCCGGCAGTTCATGCTCGCCGATTGGGAGGAACTGCTCGTCCAAGACGATCCGGGCATCCGCAACCCGAGCCCCACCTCGCGGCTCGACACGTTCATCCTCGACGCCCAGGGCGAGATGAAGCTCACCGAGTACAACGCCGAGACGCCCGCCGGGGCGGCCTATGGCGATGCACTCACCGACGCGTTCATCGACCTGCCCGTCATGCGCGCGTTCGCCCGCCGCTACGCCATCACGCCCATCCCGTCCCGCCACGGCGTTCTCCATGTCCTCCTCGCCACGTACGAGGAATGGCTCGGGCGCCGGGAGCTTCCGCGGATCGCGATCGTCGACTGGCCCGACGTGCCGACGGTGACCGAGTTCGAGATGTATCGCGACTACTTTCACTCGCGCGGCATCGAGTGCGTGATCGCGGACCCTCGCGAGGCGGAGTACCGCAACGGCCGCTTGTTTTTCGGCGACGGTGGCCCGGTGGACCTGATTTACAAGCGCGTGCTGATTCACGAGCTCGTCGAACAATGCGGGATCGACAGCCCCATGGTGCGAGCCGTCCGCGATCGTGCCGTTTGCATGGCGAATGGCTTCCGCTGCAAGATGCTGCACAAGAAGGCCAGCCTCGCGGTGCTGAGTGACGAGCAGAACGCCCACCTGTTCAGCGACGCCGAGCGGGCCGCGATCCACGCGCACGTGCCGTGGACGCGGACGGTGGTGGAGCGGACCACGCAGTTCGAGGGGAGGGAGGTCGACCTCGTACCGTTCATCCAGGCGCATCGCGAGCGACTCGTGCTCAAGCCGAACGACGACTACGGCGGCGCCGGCATCACGCTCGGCTGGACGGTAGACGAGACGACGTGGGCGGCGGCCATTGCGCGCGCGCTCGCGGCGCCGCACATCGTCCAGGAGCGCGTCCGGATCCCGTACGAGCCTTACCCGAGCCTGGTGGACGGCACGGTGCAGATCGCGGATCGCATGCTCGACACGGCACCGTTCGTGAGCTACGGTGAGTACATGGAAGGCTACCTGACCCGACTCTCGACCGCGGCACTGCTGAACGTGACGGCGGGTGGCGGGTCGACGGTGCCGACCTTTCTCGTGGAACCTCGCTAGAGGCGATTCATGATTGGATTATGGAGACGGCACGGGCAGCGCACTGAAGCCGGCCGTGGGCGGTGAGCAGTAGGCAGAAGGCAGAGGTGAAAACGCGATGTGTGGCGCCCTCTCTGCCGTCTGCCACCTGCCGTCTGCTGTCTGCCCGCTTCAGTGCGCTGCCCCCTGCCGTCTCGTGGTTTCACAACCTTCCGCGAAGACCCCACTATGAAGCCGCCGTCCCTAACGATTGGCGTCGAGGAAGAGTACCAGATCATCGACCCGCAGACTCGAGAGCTCCAGTCGTACATCACCCAGCTCCTCGAGTACGACACCCGCTTCCTCGGCCAGGTGAAGCCGGAGCTTCATCAGTCCATCGTCGAAGTGGGAACGACGGTCTGCCGGACGCCGCAGGAAGTTCGGGAAGAGCTCGTGCGCCTGCGACGTGGCGTGATGGAGCTGGCGGGGCTCAAGAACCTCTCGATCGCCGCGGCCGGCACACATCCGTTCTCGCATTGGGCCACGCAGGAGATCACGCCGCTCGAGCGCTACATCGGCACGCAGGACGCCATGCAGGACCTCGCGCGCCAGCTCCTCATCTTCGGCACGCACGTGCACATCGGGATCGAGGACCGCGACTTCCTCATCGACGCGGCCAACGTCGCGCGCTATTTCCTGCCGCACATCCTCTGCCTCTCCACGAGCTCACCGTTCTGGATCGGCCGGAAGACGGGGCTCAAGTCCTACCGGAGCGTCGTGTTCAGGGCGTTTCCTCGTTCCGGCGTCTCACCCATACTCCGCGGCTGGAGCGACTACCAGACGTACCTCGAGACGCTCATCGCGACCAACTCCATCCCGGACGGGTCCAAGGTGTGGTGGGACGTTCGTCCGCACTGGAAGTACCCGACGCTCGAGTTCCGCGTCTGCGACGTGTTCACGCGGGTGGACGAAGCCGTGAGCGTCGCGGCGATCCTCCAGGCGATTGTGGCGAAGCTGTGGAAGATGCGGCGCGACAACATCACGTTCCGGGTCTACCCCTCCGAGCTGATCGACGAAAACAAATGGCGGGCCGTCCGCTACGGGCTCGACGGGAAGCTCATTGACTTTGGAAAGCAGCAAGAGCTGCCCGCGCGCGAGCTCATTCGGGAGCTGATCGACTGGTTCATCGCCGACGTCGTCGATGACCTGGGGAGCCGGAAGGATGTCGAGTACGCGTACAGGATCCTGGAGGAGGGCTCGAGCGCGGACCGCCAGATCGCGGTGTACGACAAGACCGGCGACATCAAGGCCGTAGTCGACCACCTGATTGCCGAGTCGCGCGAGGGAGTTGTCACCGATGACACCCCCGCGGGCATGGCAACTGCCTCATGACCGGATTGGTGACATAGCTTACAGTTCACCAGTCACGGCAGTGGCCGGAGATCCGGCCCGATCGCGTCTCTGGTACCAACGACCACATAACGACTCCATAACGATTGCCTTCATGTCGCGTCCGTTGATCGGTATCACGACGCAAACCCTTCAGGCGATTGATGGTATCCCTGAGGGTTTGCCCAACTCGGTGGTCATGAACCAGCGCTACTATCACGCCGTGGCGTTGGCTGGCGGAGCGCCGGTCCTCGTGCCGCTGCTCGACGACCTCGAGACCCTGCGGGCGATCTACGAGCGGACTGACGGCATCCTGATCCCCGGCGGCGTTGACGTGGATCCCGCGGCGTTCGGCGAGCAACCCCACGAGCGACTGGGCCGGATCGATCCGGCCCGCGACCGGGTCGAGATCCAGCTCGTGAAATGGGCCGTCGAGGACGGCAAACCGCTGCTCGGTCTGTGCCGAGGGCTGCAGGTGATCAACGTGGCGCTTGGCGGGACCCTGTATCAGGATCTCGAGGCGGAGTACCCGAACGCGATCAAGCACGATTATTTCCCGACATACGGGTATTCGCGAGATCATCTGGCCCACGACGTGGCCGTCGAGGCCGGGTCGAGAATGCGCCATGCGCTCGTGGACGCGGCGGTGCCGGTGAACAGCATGCACCACCAGGGGATCAAGGCGCTGGCGAGTCGCCTGTCACCCTCGGCGGTCGCGCCTGACGGCCTCATCGAGGCGGCGGAATCGACGAGCGAAGCTTATATCGTTGGCGTCCAATGGCATCCGGAGGTCTTCGAGCTCTCCGACCCGAGCTCGGGGGTGCTGTTCACGGACTTCGTGCAGGCCGCGTCGAGAGGGTGACAGTGGGTACCTGACCGGTATACCGCGGGGGTCGACCACGGGGGCGACGCCTGGTCCCACCTAACGATCCCGGCCCAGATCGGGATCTCCAACGCGGCGACCCGCCCGTCGGCGCGTTGGGCCGCGGGCCGGCAAATGTGATGACCCGACCACCCGCCTGACGAATCCCTCACAACGCTGGGTCCTTCGTAGTGCGATGGCGCGAGGGATATATTGCCCAGTTCGATTGGCACGGCTCGCCCCTGAATGCACTATTCCGCCACGAAAAACGCGCGTCTCGTCACGGCACATCCCGTCCGGTCGTACGTTTCTCTCGCTTGGACACCAGCACGGTTGCATGTTGCGCGACTCCGCGAGAGGATGACACGCGCCATGATCGGTGCCGGACGATCGCCGGCGTGTTCGGGTGCTCGGATCGACCCGTCGTTTCACCCCTTGCCTAACGAGGTCCCTATGTAGTATCGCGGCCACTCCTGGGTTCCTCCTTCCGCCGATCCGCGATCGTCGAGCCAACGGTGCCGTCGGCCGCGCGCGACCGGGCGGATGTCGTCATGAGTCCACCGTACGTACCCCATCGTACCAAGGAGGTCTTCGTGTCATCGTCGTCCGTGAGATTCTCGTTAGGTAAGATCGCCGCCCTGCTGTTGGCGGGGAGCGTTGCCCTGCCGGGCGCGCTCGCCGCACAAGGCACGGGCACCGTGCGCGGCAAGGTCACCGAAACCGACGGCGGCGCGGCCGTCGTGTCGGCGCAGGTGGTCGTCGTCGGCACGCGCCTCGGCGCCATCACACAGCCAACCGGTGAATTCGTGATCACCGGCGTCCCCACCGGCCAGCAGACGATTCGCGTCATGCGCATCGGCTATACCCCGGCGGACAAGGAAGTCACCGTCCCGGCCTCGGGTGAGGTGCGCGTCGATGTGAGCATCGCGAGAGCCGCAACGCGGCTGGCCGAGGTGGTGACGACCGCCACCGGCGACCAGGAGCGGCGCACGTTCGGTAACGTCGTCGCGACCCTGTCGGCAGACTCGGTCGCCAAGGAAGCCCCGGTTACCAACGTGAACGAGATGCTGCAGGCACGCGTCTCGGGCCTCCAGGTCATCCAGGGCGCCGGGCAGACCGGTGTGTCGTCGTCCATCCGCATCCGCGGCACCAGCTCGCTCTCGCTGACGAACGAGCCGCTGTTCGTGGTGGACGGCGTGCGCTTCGACAACCAGCAGCTGCCTAACAACGGCAACGTCAGCACCCAGCGCATCAACCGCCTCAACACCTTGAGCGACGAGGACATCGAGTCCATCGACGTCATCAAGGGGCCGTCGGCCGCGGCGCTCTACGGCACGGCGGCGGCAAACGGCGTCATCGTCATCAAGACGAAGCGCGGCAAGGTCGGCAAGACCCAGTGGAACGTGTTCGGCGAAGGCGGGATCGTGCAGCAGCCCGCGAAGTTCGAGCCGAACTGGACGAGCTGGGGCCACGCGCTCGACGCATCGGGCAACCCCGTCGGCAACGTGACCCAGTGCCGGCTCACGACGCTGGCCGCGAACAAGTGCATGGTCGACAGCCTGACGAACTTCAACCCGCTCATGAACAAGGAGACGACGCCGTTCGCGGACAACCAGCGGTCGCAGTTCGGTCTCCAGTTCTCGGGCGGTTCCGATCGCCTTCGCTACTTCATGTCCGGTGATCACGAGTCCGAGGTCGGGCCGTACGAGATGCCGGCGAGCGAGATCCAGCGGATCAAGGAAGAGCGCGGCACCGAGCCGCGGCCGAAGCAGATCCACCCGAACCAGCTCAAGTCGAACAACCTCCGCGGCAACTTCGGCCTGTCGGTCACGCCGACGCTCACGGTGGATGTCTCCACCGGGTACACCGATCAGCGTCTGTACACGCCGTTTGACGGCGGCTTCTTCGCCGGCCTCACGTTCCAGGCGATGACCGCACGCGGTGTGAAGGGCACGACCGACGGCTATCAGCGCGAGCTCCCGGGCGACGTCATGTCCATCGAGCAGCAGCTGCAGGACCAGAGGCTCACCGGCAGCACCGCGCTCAACTGGTCGCCCAAGTCGTGGTTCCAGGGGCGCGCCGTGTTCGGTATCGACCAGGATCACAGCTACAACTACCGCGAGCAGCTGCGTGGCGAAGGCACACGCGTCGGCCTCGCGTGGGGCCCGAACGGCCAGGAAGGCGGCAAGTTCCTCGACCGGTCCAACAGCACGAAGTACACGGTGGATCTCGGTGGAACGGGCACGTGGCAGGCGACGCCGGACATCTCCACGCGCACGTCCGTTGGTGCCCAGTGGTTCAAGGACGAGCTGTACCAGGCGCAGGGTCAGGGCTACAACCTTCCCCCGGGCGCCTCGTCGCCCAACTCGGCCGGCTCTCAGGTCCGCGCGTTCGAGTTCACGACCGAGAACGCGACGTACGGCCTGTTCGTCGAAGAGCAGGTGGGCTGGCGCGAGAAGCTGTTCGTCACCGGTGGTGCGCGCGTCGACAAGAACAGCGCGTTCGGCCGCGACGTCGGCAACACCCTGTACCCGCGCGCCTCGGTGTCGTACGTGATCTCGGATGAGTCGTGGTTCCCGAAGGTGCCGTCGGTCAACCGGCTTCGCCTCCGCACCGCGTACGGCAAGGCGGGCGTGCAGCCGGGCACCATCGCCGCCCTCCAGTTCCTCAACGCTTCGACGTACCCGACGGATGCCGGCGAGACGCCGGGCCTTCGCCTGACGTCGATCGGTAACCAGAAGCTCAAGCCCGAAGTCACCACGGAGATCGAGGCGGGAGCCGACGTCGGCTTCTTCAACGACCGCATCAACCTCGAGGCGACGTTCTTCAACAAGGAGTCGAAGGACGCGCTGTTCCAGCGGCCGCTTCCGCCGTCGTACGGCGCCGGTGCCACGCAGTGGCAGAACCTCGCCAAGGTCCAGAATCGCGGATTCGAGGCGGCCATCGACGCCACGATCGTGCGTACCGACCCGGTCACGTTCGACGTTCGCTTCAACGGCTCCATCATCAAGAACAAGCTCGTTGACGCCGGTGGCGCACCGCTGCCGACGGCGCCCGGCGCCCGCAACGTCGAGGGCTTCCCGCTCTTCGGGCTGTGGGACCGGAAGCTGATCTCGTACGGTGATGCGAACGGCAACGGGATCATCGAGGAGAGCGAGATCGTCGTCAGCGACACCGCGCTCTATCGCGGGCCCACGCTGCCGGAGCGGCAGGCTGGCCTCACGACCTCACTCGGGTTCTTCAAGAACACGCTCCGTCTGAGCACGCTGTTCGACTATCGCGGCGCGTTCTACAACCAGTGGGGCTACCAGAACCAGCGCTGCGTGGCGACCGGCAACTGCCGCGCGGTGAACGACCCGACGGCGCCGCTGGGCGACCAGGCCGCCGCCGTGGGTGCCAACAGCCCGAGCAAGCGTACCCTGTGGGGCCTGTTCGTGCCTAACGACTTCATTCGCTTCCGCGAGATGTCGCTGTCGTACACGGTCCCCGCGCGGTTCGCGAGCTATGCCCGCACCCACTCGGCCACGATCATCCTGAGCGGCCGCAACCTCGGCGTGCCGTGGACGAAGTACCCGGGCATCGATCCCGAAGCGAACAGCAGCGTGAGCAACACCGGCGGTGGCAACAACGACTTCTTCTCGCCGCCCGCCCTGCGCTACTGGATCGTTCGCGTCAACCTCGGGTTCTGATCATGCGCACTTTCACCTCGAATCTCGGACGAGATCAACTCATGCATTCATATTCGAGCGGCGGCACCGGGCGAGCGACCGGTCGCGGGGTGACCGCGATCCTCGCTGCCCTGGTGCTGGCCGCCTGCAGCACCGACAAGCTCACGCAGGTCGAAACGCCGGACCAGATCACGCCGGAGCAGGCGAACTCGCCGACGGGCGCCGCGGCGCTCCGGGCTTCGGCGTTAGGCAACTTCTCGAACTGGTTCGCCGGCGACAACGCCGGCAACGGTATCGGCCTGAACATCGCCACCGGCCTGCTCACCGACGAGATGCTGAGCGCGCGTGGTGGCACCGAGCACATGGACAGCCGAGCGGTGAACGAAGCCGTGTTCCCGGCGTCCTCGGTGTGGGGCCTCTTCGGGCAGGCGAACACGCAGATCATCCGGGCCATCAAGGCGGTCTCGCAGTACACGCCGGACAGCCCGACCAAGGTCTCGCAGATCGCCGAGCTCTACATGCTTCAGGGCTTCAGCTACATTCTCGCGGGGGAAGCGTACTGCAACGGCGTCCCGGTGAACCTTTCTGTCGATGACGCGAACCCGCAGACGGAAGTCGTCACCAACGACAAGCTCTTCGACATGGCGATCGCGAACTTCGACACCGCGCTGAGCACGGCGGCGCCAACGGACGCGAAGATCGTCAACGCCGCACTGGTCGGGAAGGCGAGGGCGCTCGTGGACAAGAATCAGTACTCGGACGCAGCGGCCCTCCTCACGCCCGTCACGACGGACTTCGTCTACAACGCCCTGTTCTCGAACACGACGATCGTGAACGACGTCTACGACTGGATGTTCGCGACGCCGAACTTCGGGCCATCCGACAAGGAAGGTGGCAACGGGCTCGATTACGTGTCGTCGGGCGATCCGCGGATCAAGGTCGATGCGACCAAGACGCGGCCCGGCCAGGATGGCACGCCCATCTGGGTGCAGCAGATGTACACGACGGGCAACGCACCGGTGCCGCTCGCAACAGGCATCGAGGCGCGGCTCATCGAGGCCGAAGCGCTGCTGAAGGCCGGCGACGCGGGCTGGCTCACCAAGCTGAACGATGCCCGCGCGTCGGGATTGGGCGGGACGCTCGCACCGCTCGCCGATCCGGGGACGCCGGCCGCGCAAGTCGACCTGCTGTTCCGGGAGCGCGCATTCTGGATGTATTTCACGTCGCACCGCATCGGCGATCTGCGCCGGCTCGTCAGGCAGTACGGGCGGGATCCGGAAACCGTGTGGCCGACGGGGAACTACTTCAAGGGCGGCGTCTACGGCACCGACCAGAACCTGCCGCCGGCACAGGCGGAGAAGAACAATCCGGGCTACACGGGCTGCACCGACAGAGCCGCGTAGTTTAGTCTAACGAGGCGAGCCTTTCGCTTCGAACGGGGTCAGACTCCTCCCGAATCATTCCGTTGCCTTTG